>NZ_JBHTCG010000023.1:0-134505 GCF_042665155.1 Sphaerisporangium rhizosphaerae
GACCAGTCGTGATCATCGTCTCGACCGCGACCCGGCTCGTCGGATCGCCCTTGAGCATGGCGTCGAGGATGGCGTCGCTGATCTGGTCGGCGATCTTGTCCGGGTGACCCTCGGTGACCGACTCGGAGGTGAACAGGCGGCGGGACATCTTCACTCCTCGGGAATCTTGGCGCGAGATCCGAATTCTCGCGTCCTGTGCTCAAGCTCGGTTAGAAACGACTGCGGACGGCCATGCCGACAAAGATCACGGGCTGGAGAGTGGCCGCCGTCGTGGCGATGGTGAGCCGATGGCGATATTCGCCTGAGAAAAGCAAGGGCCATCGTGCGAATGGCGCTCGCGCGATGGCCCTTGCCCGCGTGGGGACTTACCGCGAAGGAAACCAGCGACCAGGGACATCACCTCTTCATGCGGTTAAAAATCCTTGCAAGCTCGATTGATTCGATGCTAGACCGGAGCCCGACCCCGCTGAAACCCCAGTGCGACCCCTACCGTCCGGGCCGCCGATAGCCGCGTTATCGAGGACACCCCGGCGATGCTTTTCCAAGGGGCTCGCAGCCCGCGCGCGCGGGGATACCCCACGCGTTTCCCGCCGTTCACCCTATTACCGCCACCGGCCCCGTCGCACGCCGCGCGGGCCGTCGGCGGCGGCGGGCGCCGCGCCGTCCCGCCCCGTGCGCCGTGCTCCCCGCCGACCCCTGGCCAGGATATTCTCCGGTCGATAACCGGATGCACAGGCGGCCTTTCGGCGTCCGGAATATGCCCTAGTTGTCGTGCGCACCGAGTTGTACCATGCGAAGACAAGTGGTCAAGGTCGGCGAGGGGGCGATCGGCGCCGCGAGGCTCCGCCGCATGTCCGGGCATTCGATCCACTCAAGCCCGAAAAGCCGCGTCACCTGAGCGGTGTGTCCGATACTGGGAGAGCGCGAAGACTTCGGGTGGTCCCGCGGGTTCTCTTGCAAGGAGTCACAGGTGGAGTTCCGAATCCTGGGGCCGCTGGAGGTGGTCGAGGGCACCGAGCGGCTGGACGTGGGGGGGACGCGGCAGCGCATCACTCTGGCCAACCTCCTGCTCGACCCCAACCGCGTCGTCACGGTCGACCGGCTCGCCGAGGCCATCTACGGCATCGCCCTGCCGCCCACCGCGCGCTCGCAGGTCCAGATCTGCATCTCCTCGTTGCGCCGGCTCTTCGCCGCGTACGGAGGCGCGGACCTCATCACCACCCAGTCGCGCGGTTACATGATCCGCGTCGACGAAGGCCGCCTGGACGCCCAGCGCTTCGAGGCGCTGACCCTGCGGGCCCGGCGCGCCAGGGACGCCGGCGACGCCGACCAGGCGGTGCTGGCCTACCGCGAGGCGCTGGCGCTGTGGCGCAGCGAGGAGGCCCTCGACGGCATCGAGAGCAGGCCGGTGCAGTCGGCGGCGAGCCGGCTGACCGAAGAGCGGATGACGACCAACGAGGACTGCCTGCAGCTCGAGCTCGACCTCGGCCGGCACGAGCAGCTGATCGGCGAGCTCACCCAGCTCGTCGACCGCTACCCGCTCCGCGAGCGCCTGCGCGGCCAGCTCATGCTGGCCCTGTACCGCGCCGACCGCCGGGCCGAGGCCCTGCAGGTCTACCGGCTGGCCCGCCAGACCATGATCGAGGAGCTGGGCATCGAGCCCAACGAGCAGCTCCAGCGCCTGGAACACGCCATCCTCACCGCCGATTCGAGCCTGGACCCGCCGGGCAAGGCCGCCGTCATCTCCGCCGAGGCGCCGCGGGCGCCGTCGGTGACCGCGGTGCCCTTCCTGCTGCCGAGCGCGATCGCCGACTTCACCGGGCGCAGGAAGCAGATCGACGCGATCGAACGCGAACTGGCGATCGCCGAGGAGGACCCCACCCGGTTCGCCGTGCCGATCATCATCGTCGCCGGCAAGGGCGGCATCGGCAAGACCACCGTCGCGGTGCACGCCGCGCACACCGTGGCCGGCCGCTACCCCGACGGCCGGCTGTTCGCCGACCTGCACGGCGGCGGTTCCCGGCAGGTCAGCCCGATGCACGTGCTCGAACGGTTCCTGCGCGCGCTCGGCGTCCCCGGCAGCGCGATGCCCGAGAGCCTGGAGGAGCGCGCCGAGATGTACCGCGCGCTCCTGGCCGACCGCAGGACCCTGGTGGTGCTGGACGACGCGTCCGGCGAGAGCCAGGTCCTGCCGCTCCTGCCCGGCACCCGCACCTCCGCGGTGATCATCAGCAGCCGCAGCCGCCTCGCCGGGCTGGCCGGGGCGCTCCACGTCGACATCGGCGTCTTCGACACCGACCAGTCCATCGAGATGCTCGAGCGCATCGCCGGCGCCGAGCGGGTCCGGTCGGAGATCGAGTCGGCCAGGGCGCTGGCGGAGCTGTGCGGGCACCTGCCGCTGGCGCTGCGCATCGCCGGCGCCCGCCTGGCCGCCCGTCCCCACTGGCGCATCGAGCAGCTCGTGGGCCGCCTGGCGGACGAGACACGCCGGCTCGACGAGCTCAACCACGGCGACATGGGCATCCGCGCGAGCCTCTCGCTGACCTACGAGTCGGTCGGCGAGCAGGCCAGGCGGCTGTTCCGCCGGCTGGCGATCCTCGACAGCGGGGTCTTCTCCGTCTGGACCGGCGCGGCGCTGATGGACGTGCCTTTCTTCGACGCCGAGGAACTGTTCGACGAGCTGGCCGACGCCCAGCTCATCGAGGCGACCGGCGGGCACGGCCCCTACAGCGCCTACCGCTTCCACGACCTGGTGCGCGTGTACGCCCGCGAGTGCCTGGCGGCGGAGGAGACCTCCGCCGAGCGCAAGGCCGCGCTGGGACGGGCGCTCGGCGGCCTGCTGTTCCTGGCCGAGGCCGCCCACCGCCGCGCCTACGGCGGCGACTACGTCCAGATCCACAGCGACGCCGAACGGTGGGCCCTGCCGGACAAGCTGACCGGCGCGCTGGTCGCCGATCCGTTCGCCTGGTACGAAGCCGAGCGCACGCTGCTGGTCTCCGGCATCCGCCAGGCCGCGCACGCGGGCTTCATCGACCTGACGTGGGACCTGGCGGTCAGCGCGGTCACCCTGTTCGAGTCGCGGATGTACCTCGACGACTGGCGCGAGACCCACGCCATCGCCCTCGCGGCCACCCTGCAGGCCGGCGACGTCCGAGGCCAGGCCGCGATGCTGTACTCCCAGGGCACTCTGAAGCTCACCGAGAGGCGCCTGGCGGAGGCGTCGCTGGACTACGAGAAGGCGCTGCGCCTGTTCGCCGAGGTCGGCGACGACACGGGCACCGCTCTGGTACTGCAGGTCATGAGCCTGCTGGACCGCGTGGGCGGCCGGTTCGAGCAGGCGATGGCGCGCGCCCGGCAGGCGCTGGAGATCTTCACCGGCACCGGCGACCAGGTGGCCGCCGCGTACGTGCTGCACAACATGGCCCAGGTGCGGATGGAGAGCGGCGATTCCGCGGGGGGCGAGAGCGCCGGCGAGCTGCTGGATCAGGCGCTGGACCTCAGCCGCCAGGGCGGCAG
The DNA here is from genome assembly GCF_042665155.1 of Sphaerisporangium rhizosphaerae. Lineage (NCBI taxonomy): Bacteria > Bacillati > Actinomycetota > Actinomycetes > Streptosporangiales > Streptosporangiaceae > Sphaerisporangium > Sphaerisporangium rhizosphaerae. The sequence continues at coordinate 3,517 of NZ_JBHTCG010000023.1, forward strand.
CAGGAGGGTGGAGGCCCAGGTGCTCCACCGGATGGGTCATGCCCATCTGGCATCGCACGAGCCCGACAAGGCCGTCGAGGTCTTCGAGACGGCGCTGACCATGGTGCGCGAGCTCGGCGACACCTCCGGGGAGACCTACATTCTCAACGGGCTCGGCGTCGCCCGGCTGCGGCAGGGCGAGGCCGCGGCGGCGGAGGACGCACTGCACGAGTCGGTGCGGCTGGCCGTGAGCACGGGCGACCTGCTGGCCGAGGGCCGTTCGCTGCTCGCGCTCGGCGAGGTGGCGATCGCCCGCCACGACGGCGAACGGGCCGTCGCGCTGTGTGAGCGGGCGCTGGACATCTTCAGGTCGATCAGCACACCGACCTTCGAGGAGCGGGCTGTGAGGTTGCTGGAGGAGGCGCGGGGCATGCTCGCGCCCGCGGAGCGCATGGGAGAGACGGGCGAACTGGTAGGCTGACCCGCCTGGACGCCGGAGCGGACCGGCCGACTCGCGCTCCCCGCGAGAGGCGTCCCGCGGTCAAGACCCGAAGACCGGTCGTGGTCCGAGGCCGGTCGTGGTCCAAGGACGGTCGCGGCCGGGCCGCCGGTCGCCGCGCGGGGCCAGGAGGCGTCGCGGGTGCCGGACGGCGTCACCGGGAAACAAGTGCCGCGACGGCAATGTGCGCCCGGTGTGCAATCTCGTCCTTTCGCGCATTGGACGCCGGAATGCGCGCCGCCGCATCTCGCAAACAGCTATTGTCGGCGGCGGCGGCCGAATAAGAGCGTGCCAGGCGGTGCCCGCCGGCCGCGAATACGCGAGAAATCCCGCCGTGCGAGCGTTGCCGAGCGGCCGCGACCTCCGGCCGGCGCCACGCCGGTCTTTTCCCCGGGCGTCCCCGCGCGCACCCTTAGTACCCCGTGCCCGGCCCTAGCCCGGCGTCCGGCCGTCCCGAGAAAGATTGGCGTTGACGCCTCGTGGAACGGCGGCGTCGATACGCTTGGAACGTGATCGCCATGCGAGTGAGGTACGAAAGGTCCCCGGGGGCCGGCGTTTCCGATTTCGCCGTTTCCTTTCGGGAACGAAACGCCGCCGTCCCGCCATCCCGGCCGCGGACCGGCGGACGCTCGCGCGACGGCGGCTCGCCTTGGCCGGTCTTCCCCATACCTTTCGGCGCGAGCCCGCTCGCCCTCAGCCCCCTGCCGCACCTCGAGGGATCATGATCAAGTCAATCCTGCCCGACTTCGTCGCGGCCGTCGACGTGTTCACCGATCCACCCGACCCGATGCTCTTCCCCGAAGAGGAGCAGGTGGTCGTGCACGCCGACGACCGTCGGCGGCAGGAGTTCAGCACGGCGCGGGTGTGCGCCCATGACGCGCTGCGCAAACTCGGCGTGCGTCCGGGCCCGGTGCTGCCCGGGCTGCGCGGGGAGCCCCAGTGGCCCACGGGCGTGGTCGGCAGCATCACCCACTGCGCCGGCTACCGCGGGGCCGTCGTCGCGGCCGCCTCCAAGGTCACGGCCATCGGCATCGACGCCGAGCCCAACGAGCCGCTCGTGCCGGGCGTGCTGGAGGCCATCTCCCTGCCCGAGGAGCGTGAGAGCCTGGCCAAGCTCACCGCCCGGCATCCCCGCGTGCAGTGGGACCGCATGCTCTTCAGCGCGAAGGAGTCGGTGTTCAAGGCGTGGTTCCCGCTGGCCAAGCGGTGGCTCGACTTCCAGGACATCCTGATCAACGTCGACCCGGCCAACGGCGAGTTCACCGCATGGCTGCGGATCGGCGGGCCGCGGGTGCGCGGCCTGCGCATCACGGTCTTCTCCGGTCGCTGGGTCTCCGACGCCGGGCTCGTGCTGACCGCCGTGGTGCTGCCGGCTCCGGGCCGTGCGGGCTCCCCCCGGCCGGGCGCCGTCCACCGCGCCCCGGTCCAGGGACGACCGCCGCACGCGATGTGACCGCCGCCTCTCCGGCCCCCCGGCATGATCGACTATCGAATACGTGTGCGAAAGAGTCCCATATACTGCGGGTATGGACACCGCGTTCCAGGCTTCGCTGCTCGACTGGGGTGACGAGGCCGGCCTCGGCCCGCTGGGGCCGGCGGTCCGGCGCACCCGTCTGGCCCACGGCGCGTGGGTCGACGTCCGCCCGGCCTGGGTCTCCGGCGCCGACGCGTTGTTCGAGCGGCTGGCCCGGGTCGTGCCCTGGAAGGCCGAGCGGCGCCACATGTACGACCGGGTCGTCGACGTACCCCGCCTGCTGAAGTTCTACGAGGAGGGCGAGCCGCTGCCCGATCCTCTGCTGGAGGATGCCAGGCGCGCACTCGACGCCCACTACGGCGAGGAGCTCGGCGAGCCGTTCCGCACGGCCGGGCTGTGCTTCTACCGGGACGGCCGCGACAGCGTCGCCTGGCACGGCGACCGCATCGGGCGTGGCGGCACCGAGGACACCATGGTCGCGATCATCTCCGTGGGCGTCCCGCGCAGCCTGCTGCTGCGCCCGCACGGTGGTGGAGGGCCGACGCTGCGCCACGACCTCGGCCACGGCGACCTCATCGTGATGGGCGGCAGCTGCCAGCGCACCTGGGAGCACGCCATCCCCAAGACCAGCCGTCCCACCGGCCCGCGCATCAGCATCCAGTTCCGCCCCCGCGGCGTCCGCTGACTCGTTCCCCCGTTCACGGCTCTCCCGTCGGCCGGGCGACGCCTTGGTCAGCCGCGGGGAATGAGCAGCGAGCCCATGCCGATGAACAGCGCTCCGGTGACGATGTCGAGCTTCCTGCGCGCGCGCCGGTAACTCCTGGCGATCACCGGGGTGGCCGACAGCAGGGCCACGCACCCGAACCAGGTGAAGGCGATGACGAGCATGGTGGCCAGTGTCCCCGCCCTGACCGCCATGGAGGCGCCGTGCGGCAGCAGGCTCGCGAAAAGCGCGCCGAAGAAGGCGAGGGCCTTGGGGTTGGCCAGATTGGTCAGCAGCCCGACCCGCCACTCGCGCCACCGGCTCTGCGTCCCACCCGCCTCCACCGGCGGCGTCACGCCGTCGGCCGCGCCCGCCGACCGGTCGCCGGACGCCTCCCCCTCCGAAGCCGCCATCTCCCCTGTGGCCGTCCCGGTCCGCCCGCCCGGGTCGCCCTGGTTCGTCAGGTCGGTCCCGACGGCACGCGCGGCCGGGCGGCGGGCCGCGCGGATGGTCAGCACCCCGAGCGCGACGAGGAACAGCGCACCCGCGACGCGCGTCGCCGTGTACAGCCACTCGAATCGTTCGACGACGACCGTCAGCCCGAAGAGTGCGGCGAGCGCCCACACGGCGATGCCGGTGACCACACCCGCGGCCACGCGCAGGCCGCTCCCCCGCGACCGGCCGGCCGAGTACCGCAAAGTGATCAGGAAATCGGGCCCGGGGCTGATGACCGCGAGGGTCCAGAATCCGAGCAAGGGAAGCAACGCGAGCCAAGACATGGGTGAACGATCCTCCAGGGTGCGGGTCAGCCGACCACCGGTGAGGCGATGACGACGATGATGTCGGCGGCCTGTTCTCCGGTGCGGTAGGAGTGCGGGCGGTCGCCGGCGAAGGCGAGAAGGTCGCCGGGGGTGAGTTCGCGGACGTCGTCGCCCGGACCGGCGGCGACCGCGCCGGAGGCGATCAGCAGGTGCTCGACGGTGCCGGGCGCGTGCGGCACCCCGGCGAGGCCGGTGCGCGGCGGCATGCGCAGGCGCCACAGTTCGAGACTGTGCCCGCTGCCGACCCGGCGCAGCAGTTCCCGGGTGGGCTCGTCCTGGCCGGCGACGGTGGCCGGGACGTGGACCGGGCCGGAGTCGGTGTCCCGGGCCAGCAGGTCGGTCAGCGGGATGTGCAGGGCGACGGCGACGGCGTCCAGGGTGTCGATCGTCGGGTTGCCGGTTCCCGCCTCCAGCCCCGACAGCGTCGCCTTGCTGAGCCCGGCACGGCGGGCCAGCTCGGCCGCCGACATGCCGCGCTGCGCGCGCCGCCGCCGGATCTGCTCCCCCACGGCCACCGCCGCCCCGCCGCCGTCCGGACGCCGCTCCCCGTTCATGTCGCCCGCCCGGAGAGACGCGCCGCAAGCGCGGCCGACCACGCGCCCACATAATGAACCATGCGTTCACTATACCGAACGCATGTGTCAGGCGCATCGTTCCGACGTGTCGCCGGCCTTCAGAAGCTGTAGCGCAGGATGCGGCCGACCTTCCTGAGGAAGTAGAAGCGGTTCATGACGGCCAGGGCGGCCCGGTACCCCGCGGGGAAACGGGCCACCTCCGGGACGTCGGAGAAGAACAGCTCCTCGGCGAGGTGGAGGCCCGGGACGGCGGCGGTGAGTTCGGCGGGGTCGTCCAGGCCCCAGCGCAGGGTGGCGCCGGTCGCGCGGATGGCGGGCTGGAAGCGGCTGAACCTCACGGCGAGGTGGCTGAGCGCGTCGAAGACGATCTCGCCGGCGGGGAACCGGCCGGTGATCCGGCGCAGGAGGCCGTGGACCTCCTCGGTGGTGAGGTACATCATCAGGCCCTCGGCCACGACCAGAACCGGGCGGTCGGCGGGCACGCGCGGCAGCCATCCCGGGTCGGTCGCGGGCAGGCCGATCATGGTGTAACCGGTCGTCGCGGTGCCCTCGCGGGGTGGGAAGAGGCGTTCGCGCAGGGCGATGATGTCGGGGTAGTCGACGTCGAACCACCGGACGGCCTCCGGCGGGTCGAGGCGGTGGACGCGGGTGTCCAGGCCGCAGGCCAGGTGGACCACCGTCGCCCGCGGATCGACGGCGAGGCGGCCGGCGGTGAGGGTGTCGAAGGTCTTGCCCCGGATGGCCACGCCCAGCGCGTCCGTGGAGCGCATCCTCAGCTTGCCGAAGTCGTAGTCGATGCGATCGACGGCCCGCTCTGCCAGCGGATCGCGCAGGACCGGGTCCGGTGTGCGGCTGTGCACGGCCCGGCCGTACAGGGTGGCGAGGAGGGTCTCCTTCTCCTTGGTGAGGTGGACCTTCTCGGTACCCATCCCTCCAGCGTAGACCCGACCGGCAGGGAATCCGCGCAGGTCAACACGGGTCCGCACGACGGAGTTGCGCTAGCCCGGGGGCTTCGGGCCGGTGGACCAGCCGGCGTGGCGGGCGGTGGCGATGGCCTCCTTCAAGGCCAGCCGGCTGACATCGGCGCGCAGCCCGGCCAGGCGCAGCACGTGGCCGTCCTCGGCGACGGCGTACTCGTGGCGATCGCCGTCGGTGCGGTACCACCCCACCTCGTCCCGGTCGCAGGAGACCCGCACGCCGGCCAGGTCGGCGTCGGGCAGGTCGCCGGCGGTCGGCGTGGGCGAGACGGGGGCGGCGGCCGGTGTGGACGAGGCGGCGGACGGTGTGGACGAGGCGGGGGCGGGGGTGGCGGCGGACGGCCTGGTGTCGGGGTCGTCGGTGGGTGGGTCGTCGGTGTGGACGGGCCAGTGGCGGCAGATCTCGTCACTGAAGGAACCGCGGTCGACGCCGAACCACACCTGCCGGCCTTCGCCGGAGATGTAGTAGGTCTGGAAGCCCTCGTCGTTGTAGACGCTCACGGACTGCCTCGCCGGCTCGTATCCCGGCAGGTCGACCAGGTACACCAGGTCGGGGGACACCCCCTGCTCCCTGAGGTCGTCGAACTGCACCCCGGCCAGCGTCACCCCGGTGCCGCAGCCCGACACCAGGACGAGCCCGGGCATGATGAGCAGGCCGGCACGTCGTATCACGCTGACACCTTCTCCTACGGCGCCCTCACCGGCCGGGTCATTGGGCGACCTGATCCCCGAACAGGCCGGACCTTTACCTTCGGGCGCCGCTCCGCTCCCCGGCTCCCCCCTCCGGCGGCGACCGCAGCAGCCACGGGGAGGCCGGGCAGGAGGTCAGCGGGGTGCACGGGCCTGGCGCGCTGACAGGCCCGTGGCACGTGGGGATCAAGGGCGCGTCCAAGATCGGGTGCCGAAAGAGCGGCATGCCCGGGAGGCGATCGCTATGGCGAAGTCGAGGGCCGCGATGAAGGCGCCGGCGTCGAGTCGCCCGGCGAAGCCCGCCGGCCCGCCGTCCGCCGGCATCGCCCGGCACAGCGCGAAGGTCAGGGCCCCGTGCAGAACGTCCCCCGCGCCGAGAGTGTCCGCGACGTCGACCCGCGGAACAGGCCGCATCCCCGCCTCACCGGGCGCCGAGACCTCCGTCCCACCCGGCGCCGAGACTCCCAAGTCGCCAGGCGCCGAGACCCGCGTCTCCCCCGGCATCGACGGGTCCTCGCGGCTTTTCGGAGGTGAGTCCACCTGGTCGTCCCCCGGGAAAGGCGGCGCCTCGGCGGTGGCGCGTCCCGCCGTAGGCGTTCGGGGGGACACGGTTGGCACCACGTCGGGACCGTCGTCCCGCCTCGGGCCTCGCCACAGCACCGGGGCCGGGCCGCGGGTGACCGCCGTCCACGGCACGCCGGCCGCGTGCAGGTGGGCGAGCGCCTCCTCGGGCGTCCGGGTGCCGGGCGGGTGGAAGTCGGCGGACGCCACGGCGACGTCGATGTAGGGCAGCAGTTCGGCCGTGCCGGGCTTCCAGCTCCCGGCGTCGAGGACGGTGAGGCGGCCCTGCTCGCGCGCGGCCCGCGCCGCGGCGAGGGCCAGGCGCGGGTGGTGGCCGTCCAGGTGCACCGCCTGACTCGCCGCCACCAGCGAAGCGAGATCGGAGGGCGGCTCGGCGCGCTGGTGGGCGGCGTTCACCGAGACCACCGCCCGGTCCCCGCTTCCCCGGGTCACCATGATGGTGGAAACGGCCGGCGGCTCGGTCGCCGCCGGGGTCGCGTCCACGCGGCGCACGCCGTACTCGGCGAGGTCGGCGTCGATGCCGGTGACCAGCGGATGCGCGCCCACCGCGCTGAGCAGCGTCGCCTCGCCGCCGAGATGGGAGAACGCGACGGCCGCGTTGGTCGCCGGTCCCCCCGCGGCGACGACCTGGGCCAGCGCCGTGATCTTCTCGTTGGGCGAGGGCATCCGTTCGACCGACTGCACCAGGTCGAGCGTGCACAACCCGGCGAACAGCGCCCGCGACATCGTCATGCCCAAACGTAACCACACGCCCCGAACCCACGCCGCGCTCTCCCCCGGCGACCGGCCGCCGTGGTCTCGGTGGAACGGCCGGACCGGCGCACCGTCGAAGCCGACCGGTCCGCCTCGCCACCGGAACCGACCGGCTCGGCCGACCGGTCCGCCTCGCCACTGAACCGACCGGCTCGGCCGAGCGGGCCGACGTACCGCCGGGAACCACTCGCCGGCTCTCCAGGCGGGCGCGCGACGGCCCGCTACCGCGCCGGAGCCAGGGCGGCGTCCGGGCGGTCGACGTACAGCCTGTCGAACCCGTCCAGGTTGGCGAAGCCGGCGAAGTTCGCGTTCACCTCCGTGCGCTCCGCGGCGCTCGGGTTGGCGTTGGTGCAGCTCACCGGGGCGCTGGAGCCGGACATCAGGTCGCTGCAGCGGCCGGTGCGGCGGTCGGGCAGGCCGAGGATGTGCCCCATCTCGTGGGTGGCGATGCGCAGCGGGTAGTACCCCTCCGCGGTCGCCTCGCGGCCCATCCAGATCGTGCCGCGGCCGAGGCCGGCCATCTGCGTGCGCGGCCAGCCGTTGTCGGCGAGCACGACGAAGTCGGCGGGGGTGCCGGCGACCAGGCGGACGTTGGTCACACTGGCGTTCCACACCTGCGCGGCCTGGTCCATGACGGTGCGGAACTCGGCGGCGCGGGTCGCGTCGTACCGCAGCACGCGGACGGCGGCGCCGGCCTGTGCGGAGGCCGCCGGGGCGGGCGACACGGTGACGAGGAAGGCCAGGCCGAGCAGCAGAGCCGAGACGGTGCGAAGGATTCGTGACACGTGATCGGGTCTCCTCAAGGTGGGGACGGCCACCGCGAGGCACGCCGAAGGGATCACCGGCACGGCGGCCCGCGACCTGCGGAGTCCTCGGGTGAGGCTCCCGCCAACGTACGCGCGCCGCCCTCCACCCGGGGATACGCCAGTTCCCCCCTACCACCGCGTTATGGATCGCCGCACAGCCACATCTCGATGCCGCCGGTCTGCGTCATGGGGTGGCACGCGGAACCGTCACGACAAAGCAGTCGCGAATGTCCCCCGAACGCACCACAGAACGGGCCTCGCACGGCGGTGCCGTCATGGAGTCGTGGATCGGGGACAGGGCGCCGTGTCAGGGGGTCAGGGGGATCCATTCGCCGTGCTCGCCGCCGCGCAGGAGGGTGGTCAGCCCAGCGTCGTCGAAGGCCCGGTCGATGTCGGCGCGGCCCTCGCTGAAGTGCGCCCATCCGTCGTAGTGCGCGGGGATGACGATCGGCGCTCCCAGCACGGCCGCGGCCGCGCCGGCAAGCTCGCTGGTGAGCGTGAGAGGCCGGCCGCGTTCCTTCCGCGGCACCCGTGCCCCGCCGATGAACAGCACGGCCGCGTCGACCGGCCCCACCCGCCGGGCGATCTCGGCGACCACGCCGAGCGAGGCGTTGTCACCGCTGACGTACACGGTCGGCAGATCTTGGCCGGCCAGCAGGAAGCCGGTGACCTCGCAGTTCACGTGGCCGTCCTCGTCACGCGCCCCGTCCTGCGGGCCGTGCACGGCGGGCAGGGCGTGGATCTCCAGGTGCCCGCCGCCGTCGGCGCGCGGGAGCTCGTAGGTGGTCCAGGGGGCGAGCCCGATGGCCGGCGGCCCGAGCCGCCGGGCGGTCGCCGGCCCGGTCAGCAGCACCGGCGCGGCCAGCGCGAACGCGCGCCCGCGGTCGTCGAGGTTGTCCGGGTGCAGGTCGTGGCTGACCAGCACCGCGTCCACGGGGCCGACCTCGTCCTCGGAGGCGGCGGGACCGGTGAGCTTGGTCAGGTACGCGTGCGGCCCCGGGTCGTCGAACGTGGGGTCGGCGACCAGTCGCAGGCCGCCGATGTCGATGACCGTCGTGGGCCCGCCGAGCACGGTGACCGCGCACTCCTGCCGCTCCGCCCCGATGCGCCCCGTCATATCGGCTCCTTCCGCTCCCCTGTGGACCCTGGCGTCACCCGCCTGGCCTCACCTCTATGCCACCATGGGCGCCCGCCGGTCGCGCCGGGAGGGCGGGAGGGCGGGAGGGCAGGGCGCGCGGACGGGTCAGGCGCGGCTCCTGGCCTCGTCGTAGTGGTCGCGGGCCTCCATGATCTTGGGCATCTGGCCCCCCAGCCACTCGTACAGGCCGAGCAGACGGCGGGCGGCCTCCTGGCCGAGCGGGGTGAGGCTGTACTCCACGCGGGGCGGGATGGTGTGCTGCGCCTCGCGGTGGATCAGGCCGTCGCGTTCGAGGGCCTGCAGGGTCTGCGCCAGCATCTTCTCACTGACCCCGTCGACCCTGCGGCGCAGCGCGTTGAAGCGGTAGGAGCCCTCGCTGAGCGCGAGCATGGCCAGGATGCCCCAGCGGCCGGTGATGTGCTCCATCGTCTCGCGCGAGGGGCATCCGCGGGCGAACACGTCGAAGATGAGCCGCCCGTGCTCCTCGGCCTGCGCGGTGCCCTGCTCGTTCATGGTCGCAGCCTACGCCGTCACCGCGCTGCGTGTCGCACCGTACTAACTTTTGACTAGCACTTTCTGAAAGTTAGTACTAACCTTCCCGCGAGATGTCGCCAACGAAGGAGCACAGATGATCGTCGTCACCGCCGCGACCGGGCAGCTCGGCCGCCGCGTCGTGGAAGGACTGCTGGAACGCGTCCCCGCCGGCCAGATCGTGGCGGCCGTGCGCAGCCCCGAGAAGGCCGCCGACCTCGCCGCCCGCGGCGTGCTGGTCCGCGAGGCCGACTACGACCGTCCCGAGACGCTGAAGGGCGCCTTCGGGGCCGGGGACGTCGTGCTGCTCATCTCCTCGGACCTGGTGGGCGGCCGTCTGCCGCAGCACGTCGCCGTCGTGGACGCCGCCGTCGAGGCCGGGGTCGCCCGCATCGCCTACACCAGCCTGCTGCACGCCGACACCGCGACCGTCTCGATCGCGCCCGAGCACAAGGCCACCGAGGAGCACATCCGCGCCTCCGGCCTTCCCTTCACCTTCCTGCGCAACGGCTGGTACAGCGAGAACCACGCCGCGGCGATCGCGCAGGGCGCCGCGACCGGCTCGATCTTCGGCAGCGCCGGCGAGGGCCGCGTCGCGAGCGCCACCCGCGACGACTACGCCGCCGCCGCGGTGGCCGTGCTGACCGGCGAGGGGCACGAGAACCACGAGAACACGGTCTACGAGCTGTCCGGGGACCTCGCATGGAGCCTGCCCGAGCTCGCCGCCGAGGTCTCCGCGGTCGCCGGCAGGCCGGTCTCCTACCAGGACCTGCCGGTCGAGGACTACGAGCGGCTGCTGGCCGAGGCGGGGCTCGCGCCCGAGCTCGCCGCCGCCTACGCCGGCTTCGACGTCGCCATCGCCAAGGGAGAGATCGGCGACGCCACGGGCGAGCTGCGCCGGCTCATCGGGCGGCCCACCACACCCCTGCGCGACACGGTCGCCGCCCTTCTCGGCGACGCCTGACGCCCTCACCGGGAGCGCGACCGTCCCGCCCGGCGGCGGCCATGCCGCGCGGAGCGGAGCGCCCCTCGGCGCCCTCAGTCGAGGGCGCCGAGGGTGATGCCCTCGATGATGTGGCGCTGGGCGGCGACCGCCACCACCAGGACCGGGACGATCGCGATGAGCGACGCCGCCATGATCAGGTTGTACTGGGTGGTGAACTGGCTCTGGAACACCGACAGCCCCTGCGACAGCACGGCCATGTCGGTGGTGTTCACCACGATCAGCGGGAACAGGAAGTTGTTCCAGTTCTGCAGGAACAGGATGATGGCCAGCGCCGCGACGACCGGCCGGGCCAGCGGGGCGTACACGCTGAGGAACACGCGCAGCTCCGAGGCGCCGTCGATGCGGGCCGCCTCCCCGAGCTCTCGGGGCGTGCCGAGGAAGAACTGCCGGAACAGGAACGCGCCCAGCGCCGAGGCGATGTTCGGCACGATGAGGCCCTGGTAGGTGTTCAGCCAGCCGAGGTCGCCCAGGAGCTGCGACATCGGCACGATGATGGCGCTGAAGGGCACCATCAGCCCGCTGAGCGCGAGCAGGAACAGCGGGCGCCTGCCCGGGAAGTCCAGCATGGCGAAGGCGTAGCCGGCCAGCAGCCCGCTGGCGAGCTGCCCCGCGGTGGCGGCCACGCCGAAGATCGCGGTGTTGAGGTACCACCGGCCGAACGGAGCCTGCGACAGCGCGCGGCCGATGTTGGACCACTGCGGGTCGCGCGGCCACAGCGGCGCGGCCGGGTTGATGATCTCGGCGTCGGTCTTCAGCGCGCTCACCGCCATCCACACCAGCGGGAAGGCCACGATGAGCACGGCCAGGCCGAGCAGCGCGTACACCACCGAACGGCGGGCGACCAGGCTAGCGGGCACGGTCGACCCGCCCGAGCAGCCAGATCTGCGTCACGGTGACCAGCAGCGAGATGAGGAACAGCGCGACCCCCATGGCGTTCGCGCGCCCGGTGTCGAACTGGACGAACCCCTCGTTGTAGACGTAGTAGAGCGCGGTCTGGGTGGCGCCGTCCGGGCCGCCCTGGGTCAGCACGTAGATCTGGGTGAAGGTCTGCAGGCCGGTGAGCGTGGTGACCACCCAGATCAGCAGGGTGTGGCGCCGCATGATCGGCCACTGGACGTGGGCGAAACGCCGCCAGGCCCCGGCGCCGTCCACGCTGGCCGCGTCCAGCACGTCCCGGGGCACCGACTTCAGGGCCGCGACGTAGAGGATGACGTTCTGCCCGAAGAACTGCCAGGCGCCGAAGGTCAGCACGGCGGCCAGCGCGAGCCCCGGGGAGGACAGGAAGTCCGCCTGCGGCAGGCGCACCGCGCTCAGCAGCCGGTTGATCAGCCCGAACTGCGGCGCGAACATGTTCGCCCAGATCAGCGCGGTCGCGACCACCGGGACGACGAGCGGGATGACGAACGGCGCCCGCAGCCGCGCCACACCGGGCGCCCGCGAGTTGAGCAGCAGGGCCAGCACCAGCCCGGCGCCCATCGTCAGCACGACGAACCCGGCGGTGTAGAGGCCGGTGACGCCGAGCGCCCGGGCGCCGCCCTCGCCGAGCATGTCCGCGTAGTTGTCCAGGCCGACGAACCGCGGCTCGACGTCGAACACCCCGCCGCTGTACAGGCTGCGCCACAGCAGCATGGCCAGCGGCACCAGCGAGAACAGCACGGTCAGCAGCACCGTGGGCGCCACGAACGCGTACCCGAGCGCCCAGGTGCGGCGCGAGCGCCGCATCAGCCGAGTTTCTTCAGGGCCGCGTCACCCTCCCGCGCCGCCTTGGCCAGCGCCTGCGCCGGGGTCTGGCGCCCCTTGAGCGCCGCGTTGATCTCGGTCCACAGGCTCTGGGAGATCGCGTTGTAGGCCGGGGTGATCGGGCGGACCTTGCCGGTCTTCTCGGCCTCGGCGAACACCGGGTAGGTCGGGTCACCGTCGATGTGCTTCTTGAGCTCCGGCTGTTCGAGCTGGGCCGGGTCCGAGGGCAGGCCGCCGCTCTTGACCGCCAGGTGGGCGCCCCGCTCGGGGGTGGCGAGGAACTTGAGGAACGCGAGGCCGGCCTTCTCCGCCGCCGGGTCGGTCTTCAGCAGCGCCGCCACGCCGATGCCGAGGCTCGTGGCCGTGCCGGACGCGCCGGCGGGCATCGGCGCCACGCCGAAGTCGATGCCGGCCTTCTCGAACGTGGGCACCGCCCACTGGCCGTTGACGATCATGGCGACGGTTCCGCTGGCGAACGCGGGGGCGCCGTCGAAGCTGCCGGCCTGCGCGTAGCTGGTGCTGGGCGCCGCGCGTTTCTTCAGCAGGTCCACCCAGGTGGTCAGGGCCTTGACGCCGGCGGGGCTGTTGAAGGCGGTGGCGGTGCCGTCGGCGTTGAGGAAGGACCCGCCTTCGGCGTAGAGCATCGGCGCCCAGGCGAAGGAGATCCATTCGGCCTCGCCGAGCGGCACGTAGAAGCCGTACTTGTTCTTGGCGGGGTCGGAGAGCTTCTCGGCGTCGGCGGCCAGCTCGGTCCAGGTGGCGGGCGGCTTGGCGATGCCGGCGTCGGCGAAGGCCTTCTTGTTGTAGAACAGCACGATGTCGCCCACTCCGGCCAGCGCCATGCCGAGCTGGTGGCCCTTGTGGAACAGGGACTCCTTGATGCCGGGGTACAGCGCGTCGGTCTCGGCGGTGAGCTTGCCGTCCAGCGGGATCAGCTTGCCGCTCTGGTTGAGGATCGGCAGGTCGGAGGGGTTCTGCGTGAGCAGCACCGTGGGCTGGGTGCCGTTCTTCAGCGCGGCGATGACCTTGGGCAGGTACTGGTCGGAGCTGGCGATGTACTCGCCTTTGGCGTGCATGCCGGGGTGGGCCTTGTCGAAGGCCGCGTCGACCTCGGCGATCTGGGCCGGCTGCCAGCCGCTGGTCCAGTAGGTGAACGTGCCGCCCGCCGCGCCGGAGCCGCCGGCGCCGCCGGACCCCTGTTGCGCGCCGGTGCCCCCGCACGCGGCGGCGGCGAGCATGAGACCCGACGCGATGGCGCCGGCGGCGACCCTCTTGCTGATCATCGTCTTCCGTCCTGTCGCTCTCGGGGCTCCATGGGACGTGCGGCGTACGGCCGGTGGATCACGGTGACCTACTTTATAAGTAGGTAAAGACGTGTTGTAGAGACTCTCACGATCACCCATGTACCCCAAGATCGCCGGCTATCACGTCCCCGGCCGCCGAGCGAAACCAGTCCGATGAGCGGATCAGTGGCCGACCACGTCGGAGTCCACGGCGGCGGCCTCGCCCTTGTCCAGGGCGCTGATCGCCGCCACCTCCTCGGCGGTGAGGGAGAAGTCGAACACGTCGATGTTCGCCCTGACCCGCTCGGGGGTCGCGGACTTCGGCACCGTGATCAGGCCGAGGTCCAGGTGCCAGCGGAGCACGATCTGGGCCGGCGTCTTGCCGTACCGCTCGGCCAGGCCGGTGACGACCTTCTCCGACAGCGGCCCGGTGCCGCTGCCGCCCAGCGGGCTCCACGACTGCGTGGCGATGCCGTGGGCGGCGTGGTAGGCGCGGGCGGCGTCCCGGGTGAGGTCCGGATTGAGCTGGATCTGGTTGACGTCGGGCACCACCCCGGTCTCGGCCACGATGCGGTCGATGTGCGCGGGCTTGAAGTTGGAGACGCCGATGGCGCGCACCCGGCCGTCCTGGAGCAGCTTGACCAGGCCCTTCCACGCCTCGACGAACCGGTCCTGCCGGGGCAGGGGCCAGTGGATCAGGTAGAGGTCGACGTAGTCCACGCCCAGCCGATCGGCGCTCGCCTGGAACGCCTCCTGCGCCGCCTGGTAGCCGTGCCACTCCCCGTTCAGCTTGGTGGTGACGAACAGCTCCTCGCGCGGCACTCCGGAGGCGCGCAGGCCCCGCCCCACCCCCACTTCGTTGCCGTAGGCGTAGGCGGTGTCGAACAGCCGGTAGCCGGCCTGGACGGCGTCGGCGACGACCACCTCGGCCTCGCCGTCGGTCATCGGGTAGGTGCCCAGCCCGATCGCGGGGATCGAGGCGCCGTTGACCAGCTTGACGGTGGGTGCGGCGGGTGCGGCGGGTACTGCCATGTGCGGGACTCCTCGGCGGCGCGTGCGCGCGTAGCGGGCCGGCTGATCGGCCGATCAGCGGTGCACCTGTCCAATCCCCCGAAGGCCGGGTGTATTCCACCGGGACGGCCGTCCTCCGTCCCGGCGCGCCGGGACACCCAGGATTCACGTCCGGGCGGTTCCCGGTCCGGCGGGCGGGTACCTGAAGCGGACGTCCCATCCCTTCGAGCGGAAAGGACCGCCCATGGCCGACCGGCAGCGCGTCGTCATCGCCGGCGCGGGGTTCGCGGGTTTCACCGCCGCACGCCGCCTCGCCCGCCTCGCCAAAGGCGCGATCGAGATCGTCCTGGTCAACCCCACCGACTACTTCCTCTACCTCCCCCTGCTGCCGGAGGTGGCGGCCGGCGTCCTGGACCCCCGCAAGGTGGCCATCCCCCTGTCGGGCAACCTGCCCGGCGTCCGGCACCTGCTGGCCGCCGTGGACCGGGTGGACGCCGACGCGCGCCGCGTCGAGTGCACCGACGCCGAGGGCAACCGGCGCGAGCTGCGCTACGACCGGCTGCTCCTCGCGGTCGGCAGCGTGAACAAGCTGCTGCCCATCCCCGGGGTGGCCGAGCACGCCCACGGCTTCCGCAGCGTCGCCGAGGCGCTGTACCTGCGCGACCACCTGATCCGCCAGATCGAACTGGCCGACGCGAGCGACGACCCCAAGGAGCGCGAGGCGCGCTGCACGTTCGTCGTGGTGGGCGCCGGCTACACCGGCACCGAGGTCGCGGCGCAGGGCCAGTTGCTCACCCGGGACGCCAAGCGCCGCCGGCCGGGGCTGGGCGAGCAGCCCGACCGCTGGCTGCTGGTCGACAAGGCCCCCCGCATCCTGCCCGAGCTCGACGAGCGCCTGTCGCGCACGGCGCACCGCACGCTCATCGGGCGCGGCCTCGACATCCGGCCCGGCATCACCGTGTCGGAGGCCACCGCCGACGGGGTCAAACTGTCCGACGGGGAGTTCGTGCCCACCCATTCGCTCATCTGGTGCGTCGGCGTCCGCCCCGACCCGCTGGTCGAGTCGCTCGGCCTGCCGACCGAGCGCGGCCGGCTGCTCGTGGACGAGTATCTGTCGGTCCCGGGGCGTCCGGAGATCTTCGCCTGCGGCGACGCGGCGGCGGTGCCCGACCTCACCCGTCCGGGCGAGTACACGGCGATGACCGCCCAGCACGCCACCCGCCAGGGGACGCGCGCCGCCGACAACATCGCCGCCTCCTACGGCCGCAAGGAGCGCCGTCCCTACCGGCACGGCGATCTAGGGTTCGTGGTGGACCTGGGCGGGGCCAAGGCGGCCGCCAATCCGCTCGGCGTGCCGCTGTCCGGCCTGGCCGCCAAGGCGGTGACGCGGGGATACCACCTGCTGGCCGTGCCCGGCGGGCGCACCCGCATCGCCGGGAACTGGCTGCTGGACGCGGTGCTGCCCCGGCAGACCGTCCAGCTCGACCTGGTGCGCGGCTCGGCGGTCCCGCTCGACTCGACCACCCCCGAGCGCCCGCACGCCCAGGACGGCTGACCGCGCCCGCCGGGCACCGCCCCACCTGGGCGGTGTTTGGCGCGGGCGGTGGTGGTAGAGAGGCGGGATGCCCGATGACGATCTACGTCCCGGCGTCCTGGTGGGCACGGCCTCGTGGACCGACCGGAGCCTGCTCACCTCCGGCTGGTACCCCAAAGACGCCACCACCCCCGCGGCGCGGCTGGCCTACTACGCCTCACGGTTCCCGCTGGTCGAGGTGGACGCCACCTACTACAACCCCCCGTCCCTGCGTACCGCCGAGGCCTGGCGCGACCGCACCCCGCCCGGCTTCACCTTCGACGTCAAGGCCTTCTCCCTGCTGACCGGCCACCCGACCCGGACGCGGTCGCTGTACAAGGACCTGCGCGAACGGCTCGGCACCGCCAAGGACACCGTCTACCTGCGCGACGTGGGCCCCGACATCGCCGAGGAGGTCTGGGGCCGCTTCCTCGGCGCGCTGACGCCGCTGCACGAGGCCGGCAAGCTCGGGGCCATCCTGCTGCAGTTCCCGCCGTGGCTGGTCCCCGGCGAGCGCGGCCTGCGCTACGTGCTGCACTGCGTGGAACGCTGCCGGCCCATGCGCGCCAGCGTGGAGTTCCGCAACGCCGGCTGGATGGCCCCCGAGCGCCGCGACGAGACCATCGGCTTCCTGGCCGAGCACGGCATCCCCTACGTGGCGGTCGACATGCCGCAGGGGCACCCCTCCTCGGTCCCGCCCGTGCTCACGGCGACCGCCGACCTGGCCGTCGTCCGCTTCCACGGCCACTCCGACAAGTGGGCCAGCAAGGTCATCGAGGAGCGGTTCGGCTACCTGTACTCCGAGCAGGAGCTGGAGAAGTGGGCCGTCGACATCGCCGGCCTGGCCTCCCGCGCCCGCACCGTCCACGTGCTGATGAACAACTGCTGCGCCGACAACGCCCAGCGCAACGCCGCCCACCTGGCGTCTCTGCTCGCCGCCGGGGCGCCCGCCGCAGGATGATCCGGCCCCGGGCCGCGGTTGCTCTTGACGGTGGAGCGACGGGGACCATACATTCCCCGGCAACTGAGGCAGGTGGGGAAATATGGCCGGCACGCAGGACGAACCCATAGATCAGCCGTACGGCCGCGCGGGCGGCGGCGGGCTCAAGGTGGAGGTCCACGGGCTCGACGTCATCGGTGACGCCGAGCGCAAGGGACGCCCCCGGCAGCTGTTCTGGCCCTGGTTCGGGGCCAACGTGTCCATCCTCGGGCTCAGCTACGGCTCCTTCGCGCTGGGCTTCGGCGTCTCCTTCTGGCAGGCGGTCGCGGCCGGGCTGGCCGGCATCCTGTTCTCGTTCCTGCTGTGCGGGTTCGTGGCGCTGGCGGGCAAGCGGGGCTCGGCGCCCACGATGGTGCTGAGCAGGGCCGCCTTCGGCGTGCGGGGCAACCGGCTGCCCTCGGCGATCTCGTGGCTGCTGACCGTCGGCTGGGAGACGGTGCTCACCGCCCTGGCGACCCTGGCCACCGCGACGGTGTTCGACCGGCTCGGCTGGGGAGGCGGCACCCCGACCAAGCTCGCCGCGCTCGTCGTGGTGACCCTGCTGATCATCGCGGGCGGCGTCATGGGCTTCGACGTGATCATGCGCATGCAGACGGTCATCACCGTGGTCACCGGCGCGCTGACCGTGGTCTACATCTTCCTGGTCGCCGGCCACATCCACTGGGACGCGGTCGCCGCCATCCCCGCCGGGCCGCCGCAGGCGTTCATCGGGGCGCTGGTCTTCATGATGACCGGCTTCGGGCTCGGCTGGGTCAACGCGGCGGCCGACTACTCCCGCTACCTGCCCCGCCGGTCCTCCGGCGCGGGCGTGGTGGGCTGGACGACCTTCGGGGCGTCGCTGGCCCCGGTGGTGTTGCTGATCTTCGGCCTGCTGCTGGCCGGGTCGTCCAAGGGGCTCAACGAGGCGATCGCCGCCGACCCGATCGGCGCGCTGACGACCGTGCTACCCACCTGGTTCCTCATCCCCTTCGCCGCGGTGGCCGTCCTCGGCCTGGTCGGCGGCGCGGTGCTGGACATCTACTCCTCGGGGCTCGCGCTGCTCGCCGCCGGCCTGCGCGCGCCGCGCTACGTCGCCGCCCTGATCGACGGCGTGCTGATGGTCGCGGGCACCGTGTACATCGTGTTCTTCGGCGGCACGTTCCTCGGGCAGTTCATCGGGTTCCTGACGACGCTCGGCGTGCCGATCGCCGCCTGGTGCGGGGTCATGCTGGCCGACGTGGCGCTGCGCCGCCGCGACTACGACGAGGCCGACCTGTACCGCCCGGCGGGCCGCTACGGGGACGTGCCCCTGACGCCGGTGGCGGTGGTCGTCGTCGCCACGGCCATCGGGTGGGGCCTGGTCACCAACACCTCGGCGAGCTGGCTCGGCTGGCAGGGCTACCTGCTCGGCCCGCTCGGGCTCGGCGGGACCTCCGGCTCCTGGGCCTTCGCCAACCTCGGCGTGCTGGTGGCGCTGGTGCTCGGTTTCGCGGCGACGCTGCTCGCCCGCCGCGTCCACGTCCGCGCGCAGGAGGACCTGCCGTCCACCGGCCCGGACGCCGAGCCCGCCGGCGCCCGCCCCTGAACGGCTTCCGACGCCGGGGCGGCCGGCCCGGCCCCGCGGGCGGGCCGGGCGTCAGACGTCCACGATGCCGCCGGTGCGCCAGTACACGTTGTTCTCCCTGCCGAGCAGGCCCTCGTCGATGAGGTAGCGCCGCAGGGCGGCGTAGTCGTCGTGGAAGGCGCGCAGCACCACGTTCACGTCCTTCTCGGCGTAGCGGACGCCGGGCTCGAACGCGCGGGCGATGTAGTTGAGCACCGCCAGGCGCTTCTCGCGCCGCGTCGGGATCGCCCGCAGGCGCCCCTCGACCAGGAAGGTGCGCACGACGCGCTCCTCGGCCGAGACCGGCGCGGCGGGCGGCCTGGCGCCGGCGTGCAGCAGTTCACGGAACCGCTCGCGCCGCACCCGCCAGCCCGCGCCCTCGCGCACGGCCAGCCCGCCGCGCTCCAGCCGCTCCAGCGCCCGGCGCGCGGCGTCCGGGGCGAGGCCGCAGCCGTCCGCCGACCCGTGCAGGACCAGGGCGGACAGCACGCGCAGGGTGTCCTCCTGGTACAGCAGGCCGAGGACGCGCCTGACCGCTTCGTCGATTTCGCCGGTCTCCCCGGTCTCAGCGGTCTCGCCGGTTCCGCCCGTCGCCCCGATGCCCTCGATGTCGTGCTCGCTCATGGTCTCCAGCCGATCGACGCCGCGCGGGCCTGGTCCCTTCGCCCTGGTACGGCCCGCCAGGTCGATCCTCGCACTGGTCGAGGACTCGATCGGTCACACGGCCCGGTCGTACTGGTGCGGCCAGCGCGGTCCGGCGCCGAGCTCGCGGGCGGCGCGGTTCGGCCAGTACGGGTCGCGCAGCAGCTCGCGGCCGAGCAGGACGGCGTCGGCCTGTCCCGAGGCGACGATCTCCTCGGCCTGCCGCGGCTCGGTGATCAGGCCGACCGCGGCGGCGGGGAGGTCGGTCTCGGCCTTCACCCGGGCGGCGAGCGGCACCTGGTAGCCGGGGCCGAGCGGGATACGGGCGTCCGCCGCGTTGCCGCCGGAGGAGGTGTCCAGCAGGTCGACGCCGTGGGCCAGCAGCTCCTTGGCCAGCAGCACGGTGTCTTCGGCGGTCCAGCCCTGACGAGGGTCCTCGGCGTTCTCGGTGAGCCAGTCGGTCGCCGAGACGCGGAACAGGACGGGCAGGTCGTCGGGCCAGACGGCGCGCACGGCGTCGACGACCTCCAGGGCGAGGCGGACGCGGTTGCCGTGGGAGCCGCCGTAGGCGTCGGTTCGGTGGTTGCTGTGCGGCGAGAGGAACTCGTTGATCAGGTACCCGTGGGCGCCGTGCACCTCGACCACCTGGAACCCGGCGGCGAGCGCCCGGCGCGCGGCCTGCGCGAAGGCCTCGACGACGCGCCCGATCTCCGCGACGCTCAGTTCGGCGGGCTCGGGGTACCCGCCGGCGAACGGGATCGGGCTGGGCGCGGCCGGCCGCCAGCCCCCGTCCTGCGGCCCGACCGGGCGGCCCCCGCGCCAGGGCCGGTCGGTGGACGCCTTGCGCCCCGCGTGGGCGAGCTGGATGCCGGGCACGGCGCCGTGCTCGCGCAGGAAGCTCGTGATGCGGGTGAACTCGTGCTGCTGGCGGTCGTTCCACAGGCCCAGGTCGTAGGGGCTGATGCGGCCCTCCGGCGTCACGGCGGTGGCCTCGGTGATGATCAGACCGGCCCCGCCGACGGCCCTGGCCGCCTGGTGGGCGAGGTGCCAGTCGGTGGGCGCCCCCTGGTCAGGACCGTCGGAGGCCGCGCTGTACTGGCACATCGGTGCCATCCAGACCCGGTTGGGGATGGTGAGGTTCCGCAGGGGCAACGGCTCGAACAACGCGCTCACGTCTTCGCTCCTTGAGGTCAGGGCCGGAGTTCCGTCCCGTGTGCCGGGCGGCAGCTTGTACGATACATGGCGTACTACGGTAAGTGTCAAACTACGGCGACCGTCGTACAATGAGTGACTGATCGAGGGAGGGAACACCGTGACGTCGACGTCCGCCAGAGAGCTGGAGCATCCTCAGTGCGGGGAGATCCGGCTGGAGGCGGTGCTGCACGCGCTCTCCGACCCCATGCGCCTGCAGATCGTGCGCTACCTGGCCACGCTCGGCCGCGACGGCGAGGCGCCGTGCTCGGCCATCGACCTGGTGGTCACCAAGTCCACCTCCACCCACCACTTCCGCGTCCTGCGCGAGGCCGGGGTGATCTGTCAGATCTACCAGGGCACGGCGAAGATGAACCGGCTCCGCCGCGAGGACCTCGACGAGCTGTTCCCCGGCCTGCTCGGCACCATCCTGGACGCCGACGCCGCCCAGTGCCGCCGCCTCGGCGACGGCCACTGACCGAACGGGCACGCGCGAGGGTGCGCGCGACGGCCCGGCCGCACGGGCGACGGCGCGGACGTGATCGCCGCCACGGGCGCGGCGCCGGCGGTGACGAGCGGCCGACCTGGAGATGAATTCTCGGCCGTCCCGCCCGCCGGAGGATTAGAGGCCGCCCGTGGCGTCATATCAGCCGCATGGATGCGAACACGGTGCTCCTGGCACTCGTCGTCGTCACGGCCCTGTCCTTCGACTTCACCAACGGCTTCCACGACACCGCCAACGCCATGGCGACCTCCATCGCCACCGGGGCGCTGCGCCCCAAGGTCGCGGTCGCCCTGTCCGCGGCGCTCAACTTCGCGGGCGCGTTCCTGTCCCTCCAGGTCGCGGCCACCATCGCGACCGGCATCGTGGACAGCGGCGCCATCACCCTCACCGTCGTGTTCGCCGGGCTGGTCGGCGGCCTGGCCTGGAACCTGGTGACGTGGTACTTCGGCATCCCGTCGAGCTCGTCGCACGCGCTGATCGGCGGCGTGGTCGGGGCCACGCTCATCGCGGCCGGCGCCTCGGCGGTCAAGGGCGCGGCGGTGGTGTCCAAGGTGCTGGTCCCCGCGTTGCTGGCCCCGGTCGCGGCGATCCTGGTCGCCACCCTCGGCACCTATCTGGTCTACACCCTGACCAGGAACGTCCCCGACGGCACGCGGTCCCGCGGGTTCCGGTACGGGCAGATCGGGTCGGCCTCACTGGTGTCGCTCGCGCACGGCACCAACGACGCCCAGAAGACCATGGGCATCATCACGCTGGCGCTGATCGCCGGGGGCGTGGTCTCCAAGGAGGCCGGTCCCCCGCTGTGGGTGATCATCTGCAGCGCGAGCGCGATCGCCCTGGGCACCTACCTGGGCGGGTGGCGGGTCATCCGCACCCTGGGCAAGGGCCTGACCGAGATCGAGACCCCGCAGGGCTTCGCCGCCGAGACCTCCTCGGCCGCGGTGATCTTCGCCTCGTCCCACTTCGGCTTCCCGCTGTCGACCACGCACGTCTGCACCGGCTCGGTGATCGGGTCGGGCCTCGGCAAGCGCCTGTCGGAGGTGCGCTGGGGGGTGGCGGCCAGGATGCTGCTGGCATGGCTGGTCACGCTGCCCGCGGCGGCGGCCGTGGGCGCGCTCGCCTGGACCGGCGCCACCCGCATCGGCGGCACGCTCGGGGTGGCCGCCGTCCTGGCCGTCGCCCTGGTGCTGTCCGGGGCGCTGTACCTGGCCTCGCGCCGCACCGCGGTGCACGCCGGCAACGTCAACGCCGACTGGACCGGGCGGCTCACCCCCGCCCCGGCGATGGAGGGAAGGGCCGCGTGAACGACTACATCGACCTGGACGCCCTCTGGAAGGTCATGGTCGCCTCGCTGGTCGCGGGGGCCGGCCTGGCCGCGGTCTTCTCCCTGGCCCTGGCCGGGCTGTCCACCGGCCGCCCCGCGGGCCGCGCCGCCGCGGGCCTGTGCCTGCTCGTCGTCGCCGCCGCCATCGCCCTCGGCCTGTACGTGATGCTCGCCGCGTAGCCCCTCCCGGCTCGCCCCTGGAACCCCCGCGCGGCGGGGCGCAAGAGGGGCGAGCCGAACTTGTGATGAAACCGTCCTTGCTAATCACGCCTGTCGTGGGCAATTATTTTCATCCGATCACTCATCGGTGAAAGGAACGCCCGTGACCGGAGGTGCGCTGGGCCGGATCCAGACGGAACTGCCTGGACTGCCCGAGGCCCTCCGGCGTGTCGGTGAGGCGATCATGGAGGATCCCGCCCTGGCGGCGCGCTCGACGATCACCGCGCTGGCCGGCCGCAGCGGCAGCTCCCCGGCGACCGTGACCCGGTTCTGCCGCCTGTTCGGCTTCGCCGGGTACGCCGGGCTGCGGGTGGCGCTCGCGACCGAGACCGGCCGCGCCGCCCAGGCGCACTGGGGCGCGGGGGTCGGCCGGGAGATCGGGCCCGCCGACGCCCTTGAGTCGGTGGTGGAGGTGGTGGCCGCGGCCGACACCCGCCTCATCCAGGAGACCGCGGCCCAGCTCGACCTGGCCGTGGTCGGCAAGGTCGCCGACGCCGTGCTGGCCGCCGGCCGGGTGCTGCTGTTCGGCGTGTCGGCCAGCGGCGCCGTCGCCGGCATGCTGGAGGGCCGCCTGCGCCGCATCCGGGTGCCCTGCTGGAGCTTCACCGACCCGCACGACGCGCTCGCCGACGCGGCGCTGCTCGGCCGGGGCGACGTCGCCATCGGCATCTCCCACCGGGGCCGCACCCGCGAGGTGCTGGAGGCCCTCGCCGAGGCCGCCAAGCACGGCGCGACCACCGTGGCGGTGACCTCCTTCGCCCGCTCGCCGCTGGCCGAGGCCGCCGACCTGGTGCTGACCACCGCCAGCCGGGCGACGACGTTCCGCCCCGGCGGCCTGGCCGCCGTCCACTCGCAGCTGCTCGTCCTCGACGTGGTGTACGTCGCGGTCGCCCAGCGCACCTTCGAACGCGCCGACCAGGCGTTCGAGCTGACGATCAGGGCCGTCGAAGGCCACCGCGTGGAGAGGAGCTGAGAGAATTGGACATCAGTGCCGCCGCCTACGTCCAGAAGGTCGAGACGCTGGTGCGCGAGGTCGCCGCCGGCCAAGAGCGGGCCGTGCGCGACGCCGCGACGCTGCTGTGCGCCTGCCTGCGCGGCGACGGGGTGATCCAGGCGTTCGGCTCGGGCCACTCCGAGGCGATCGCGATGGAGATCGCCGGGCGGGCCGGCGGGCTCGTGCCCACCAACCGGCTGGCCCTGCGCGACCTGGTGCTGTACGGCGGGGAGCCGCCCGGCCTGCTCGGCTCGCCGGAGCTCGAACGCGACCCCTCGATCGCCCGGCGCATCTACGAGCTGGCGCCGGTGCGGCCGCAGGACGCCTTCGTCATGATCTCCAGCTCAGGGGTGAACGGCTCGGTGGTGGAACTGGCCTCGATCGTCAAGGAGCGCGGGCACAAGCTCGTCGCCCTGACCTCGGTGCGGCACAGCTCCGAGATGAAGTCCCGCCACCCCACCGGGCTCAAACTGCTCGACCTCGCCGACGTGGTGCTGGACAACGGCGCCCCGTACGGAGACGCCGTCATCCCGCTCCCGGGCGGCGGCACCTTCGGAGCGGTGTCGACGATCACCTCGGCCCTGCTCGCGCAGATGGTCGTCGCCGAGGTGGTCAGGGAACTGCTGGAGGCCGGCGAGGCGCCGCCGATCTACCGCTCGGCCAACGTCCTCGGCGGCGACGAGCACAACCGGGCACTGGAAGCCCGCTACGCCGGACGCATCCGCCGCGGCGGATGACCGCGCCCGGGCCGCGCGGGCCGCGCGGTCCGGGCAGCCCAGGCGACCTTCCACCCGCACACGACCCGACCAGGTTCGACCAGAGAACCGCCCGGCGTGCCGGGGCCCGCCTCACGGGCCCCGGGACGGCGGTCCGGGACTCCCGCCCCCCAGGAGGACTGATGGCGCAAAACCCTGTCACCCGGCGCGAGCTGCTGCGCAGCGCCGCCCTCGCGGGACTGCTGATCCCGGCCGCCGGCACGCTGTCGGCGTGCGCGACCCCGGCGGGCGGCGGCGGCCCCTCCAGCTCGGCGCCGCAGGCCACCGGGCCCACGAGCGCCGCCAACCCGCTCGGCCTCGCCGAGGACAAGCCGTTCGAGGTGGTGATCTTCGACGGCGGGTACGGCGACGCCTACGCCAGGACCATCCACGAGCCGCTGTTCAAGACCAAGCACCCCAAGGTCGAGATCAAGCACACCGCGACCAAGGAGATCGCCAAGACCCTGCAGCCGCGGTTCGCCGGCGGCAACCCGCCGGAGTTCGTCAACAACTCCGGCGACAACTCGATGGACTTCGGCGCCCTGGCCCAGGACGGGCAGTTGCAGGACCTCTCCCCCCTGCTCGACGCCCCGAGCTGGGACGATCCGAACGTCAAGGTGCGCGACACCATTTTGCCCTCGGCCATCGAGCTCGGCACCTACGACGGCAAGTACTGCGTGCTCGAGTACGCCAACACGGTGTGGGGCATCTGGTACTCCAAGAAGCTGTTCGACGACAACGGCTGGCAGGTGCCCAAGACCTGGGAGGAGTTCACCGCGCTCTGCGAGCAGATCAAGAAGTCCGGCAAGTGCGCGCCGTTCACCTACGCCGGCAAGCACCCGTTCTACATCTACGAGACCATCCTCACCCTCGCCGCCAAGATCGGCGGCGTCGAGGTGCTGAAGAACATCGACAACCTGGCCGACGGGGCGTGGAAGGCCGAGCCGGTCGCCAAGGCCGCGGGCGCCTTCGCCGAGATCGGCGCCAAGTACCTGCTGCAGGGCACCGAGGGCCTGGACCACATCCAGACCCAGACCGCGCACAACAAGTACCAGGTGGCCATGCTGCCCTGCGGGTCGTGGCTGGAGAACGAGCAGAAGGACTCCACGCCGGCGGACTTCCACTACGCGATGTTCCCGCTCCCGTCCTTCTCCGGCTCCGACGCCCTGCCCTACGGCACGGTGCACTCCCGGCCGGGCGAGGAGTACTTCGTGGCCGCCAGGTCGGCCAACCCCCGCGCGGGCATGGAGTACATGCGTGCCATGCTGTCCAAAGAGGGGGCCGGCAGGTTCAGCGAGTTGCTCAGCACGCTGACCGTGGTGAAGGGCGCCTCACAGGGCCGCAAGCTGACGCCGGGTCTGGAAGCCGCGGCGACGGCGCTGCAGAACGCCGGCGCCAACACCACCTACTTCCGCTTCCGCCAGTGGTACCAGCCGCTGCACGACGAGGTGGCCGCCGCCACCGGCCAGCTCATGGCGGGCCGGCTGAAGGTCGGCGAGTGGGCCGACCGGTGCCAGAAGAAGGCCGACGAGATCAAGGGCGACTCCTCGGTGAAGAAGTTCACCCGCTGAGATCATGGGCGGGAGGGGCCGCGGCCCCTCCCCCGTCCCGCGCGTCCGCCGGGCACGCCAGGCCGCCCCGCGGGCGGGGCCGCCGCCCGCCGTCATCGACAGAAAGCAGATGTCCCATGTCCAGCTCGGCCTCCAACCGGCGCCCGGACGGTTCGCCGTGATCCGCAGGGCCGGACTCCTCCGGGCGCGGTTCATCGCGGGCTTCCTGGTGCTCCCGGTGGCGCTGTACGTGACCTACGTGATCGCGCCCTACGCGCAGGCGTTCTACATCGCGATGACCGACTGGCGCGGGGTGAGCGCCAGCCCAAGGTTCATCGGGCTGGAGAACTTCCGCCGGCTGTTCGCCGACTCGGTGTTCTGGACCGCCGTCGGCCACAACGCGCTGCTGCTGGTGCTGCTGCCGCTGCTGACCATCGTCATCGCCCTGTTCTTCGCCTTCCTGCTCAACGCGGGCGGGGAGTCCGGCGGCGGGCACGGCGGAGTGTTCGGCGCCCGCTTCTACCGCGTGGTGTTCTTCTTCCCCCAGGTGCTGGCGGTCGCGATCGTCGCGGTGCTGTTCCAGCAGGTGTTCCGGCCGGACAGGAGCGGCATGCTGAACGCCCCCCTGATGGCGCTCGGGCTGGACCCGGTCGGTTTCCTGTCCAACCCGGACGTGGCGTTCTGGTCGATACTCGGCGTGCTGGTCTGGCAGGCGGTCGGGTTCTACGTGGTGCTGTTCTCCGCGGGCATGGCCTCCATCCCCCGTGAGATGTACGAGGCCGCGCGCATCGACGGCGCCGGCCGCGCCCAGCTGTTCTTCCAGGTCACCTTGCCGCTGCTGTGGGACACCGTCCAGGTGGGGCTGGTCTACCTCGGCATCGCCGCGCTGGACGTCTTCGCCATCGTGTGGGTGATGACCGCCGAGCACGGCGGCCCCGACCACTCCACGACCGTGATGGCCGCCGAGATCTACCGCAACGCCTTCCAGTACTTCAGGTTCGGCTACGCCTCGGCCCTGGGCGTGGTGCTGTTCTTCTTCACGGTCGCCTTCGCGGCACTGACCCTGCGCCTGTCGCGGCGCGAGCGCATCGAGTTCTAGAGGGAGGCCTGGCGACATGGTTTCGCAGGCAGGCAAGGTGACGCTCGGCCGGAGCGCGTCGCGGGAGCGGCGCAGGGCCCGCCTCGGGCCGCTGTCAGGGCTGTCCCACCTGGCGCTGATCGTGTGGACGGTCCTGGTGGCGGTGCCGATCCTGTGGACGTTCCTGGCCTCGGTCAAGAGCGAGGACGAGATCTTCGGCAGCGCGTGGTCACTGCCCGCGGCGCTGCGCTGGGACAACTGGGCCCGCGCGTGGGACACCGCCCACATCGGCCGTTACATGATCAACAGCGTCATCGTCGTCGGGTTCGGCACGTTCGGCACCATGCTGCTGGGGTCGATGGCGGCCTACGTGCTGGCGCGCTACCGGTTCCGCGGCAACCGGGCGATCTACCTGCTGTTCGTCTCGGGGCTGGCCTTCCCCGTCTACCTGGCGCTGACCCCGCTGTTCTTCGTGGTGCAGAACATGGGCGCCGTGCCGGTGATCGGCCGGTTCATCGGCCTGGACACCCACGGCGGGCTGGTGCTGGTGTACATCGCCTACTCGCTGCCCTTCACCGTCTTCTTCCTGTCGGCGTTCTTCCGCACGCTGCCCGAGGCGGTCGCCGAGGCGGCGTTCGTGGACGGCGCCTCCCACAGCAGGGTGTTCTTCCAGATCATGCTGCCCATGGCCCGGCCGGGCATCGTCAGCATCACGATCTTCAACGTCCTCGGGCAGTGGAACCAGTACCAGATCCCCCTGGTGCTGCTCAGCGGCCAGGCCAAGGACAAGTGGGTGCTCACTCAGGGCATCGCCGACATCTCCACCTCGGCGGGGTACGACGCCGACTGGTCGGCGCTGTTCGCCGCGCTCAGCATGGCGATCCTGCCGATGTTGATCGTCTACACGGTCTTCCAGCGCCAGATCCAGGCCGGCCTCACCGCGGGCGCGCTGAAATGACCTCGCCCCGCGGGTGCGGCCGCACCCGCGGCCGGCCCCGGCATGACGCGACGGCCGGGCCCGGCCCGGTCGTCCGGGCACGCCGCTAACCGGTGCGCACGAACCTGTCGCGGCTCCTGGCGAGGCTGGCCCGGCGCTCGTCGGGGTCGGTCCCTCCCCAGATGCCGTGTTCCTGGCCGGTCCGCACCGCGTAGTCCAGGCACGCGTTCCGCACCGGGCAGCGGCGGCACACGGCCTTCGCCCGTTCGTGCTGGGCATAACCGGGACCCTTCGCCGAGATCGGGAAGAACAGCTCGGGGTCCTCACCGCGGCAGGCGGCACGGCGCAGCCACGAAACGGCCGGTATGAGGGTGTCCTGGATGACCATAGCTATCCCATGAGAGTGAGTGGCGTTATGCGGTCTCTGCCGAGGGTTCGCGTGCCCGCTCTGGTGGGGTTGACACATCTTTGTGGAATTAATTTAAGGAGTCCGTTTTTCCGGATTCGGTCCGTTTACCTCGGCCGGAACCGCTGAGCCCCACTCCTCCTCGTCATCCTCGTCGGCGTACAGGGCCTCCTGGGCGGACCCGGGGGGCACGTGGCGGCGGGGGGTGAAGCCGAGCAGCTCCTCCACCAGCTCGTCGTTGCCGGCGTATCCCGCGTCGGCGTCGAACACCTGGGCGCCGTCCCACAGCGCGAGGATCGTCGAGACCGTGCGCAGCTCGCTGTCGTGCATCAGGTCGTAGTGGGCGATCATCGGGACGGTCGGGTAGGTGCACCACAGGTCGTGGCCGGTCATGAGCAGGTCCAGGCCGAAGCGCACGGTCAGGCCGAGCAGCTCGGGCTTGTAGTTGTCGTCGATGCCGGCGAACGCCTCGTCCAGCGCGATCACCCGCGGGCACGAGGCCCGCCCCGAGGAGTACAACGCGTTGGCGGCGGCGAACAGGGGCAGGTGGATCGAGGCGGACTTCTCCCCGCCGGACATCTGCGAGTGCCTGGCCCGGGTCAGCCGCACCTCCGGCTCGCCGCGCCGGGCCATCAGCAGCTCGAAGGTGTACCAGGAGCGGTAGTCCAGCGCCGCGGCGAGCGCCTCCTTGTAGGTGGCCCGCGAGTGGCGGCCCCGGTGGTCCCTGATCATCCGCCGCAGGTGCCCGCGCAGCGTCGCCAGCCCCTGCCGTCCCAGGGCGTCGGCGTCGCGCACCAGCAGCCCCGCCACCGCGCGCTGCGCGTCGTCGATGCGGTCGGACTGCACCCAGCGGATGCCGATGGTCGTGCCCGAGGACATCGGCTTGGACCGGGTGTCGGCGTTCATGCCGCGCACCAGTTCCCTGGCTGCGGCGACGCGGGCGTGGATCTGCCGGGCCAGCCCCGCGAGCAGCTCGTCCTCCAGGACGGTGCGCTCGCGGTCCTCCAGCAGGACGCCCTGCTCGGCGGCGCGCTCGGCGACCCCGCGGGCGAAGGCCGCCACCGGAACCCGCCCGTCGGCGTCGATCACGTGGACGGTCAGCACCGCGCCGGGCTCCCAGTCGAGCCGGTAGTCCTCCTGGCACCGCTCCAGCGCCGCCTGGAAGTCGCGAAGCCCGTTGGAGACGCGGTCGAGGGTGTTCTTCAGGGTGGCCTCGGTGACGGCGCGCCCTCCCCCGGTCGCCGCCTCGAACGCGTCGATGATCGTCAGGGCGTCGGGGGGCAGGGTGGCGCGGACGCATCCCAGCGGGCCGGGCGCGGGATCTTCGAGCATGAGGTCGGCGACGGACTTGGCGGCCTGCTCGGGCCCCCGGGGGTCGTTCTCCCTCGGCCACGGGGTGGTGTCGGCGACGCCGGCGAGCGGGCGCAGGTCGGCCTGGGTGTAGGGGACCAGCTCGGCGACCTGCCCGGCCAGCGCCTCGAAGGCGCCGGTCAGCGACTCGCGGGCGTGTTCCAGCTCGGCCCCCGCCAGGACCTCGGCCTCGCGCTCCCTGGTGGCGGCGCGGTCGCGTTCGTCGCGGGCCGCGCGCGCCCGTTCGATCAGCCCTTCGGTCTCGGCGATGCGGCCGAGCACGTCGCGCAGGTCGGCGTCGAAAGTGCGCTCGAGCGTCTCCAGCCGCTCGGCCAGCACCGCGTGGGCGGCCTCGCGGGCGGCGAGCGCCGCGGCGGCCTCGGCGTGCTCACCGCCCAGCCGCTCGGCCGTCCGCTCGCGCTCGGCGAGGTCTCCCTGCGCGGTGGCGGCCTTGTCGCGCTCGGCGCGCAGCCCCTCGGCCGCGCGGGTGAGGTCGTCCAGGGCCTGCGCGACGGCGTCCACCTCGCGCGGGTCGCGCGGCATGGACAGCTCGGCGGCGGCCTTGCGGAGCCTGCGGCCGGCCGCGCCGACCTCGGCGACCATCCCGACGAGCTCCCCGCCGGCCTGCTCCAGCCGCGCGCGGGCCACGGCCAGGCGGGTGGCCCGGTCGGCGAGGCCGCGCGCCGCCGCGACGACCGGCGCGGTGCCGGGCAGCTCCTTCCTGGCACGGCCGAAGCCGGCCACGAGCGCGGCGAGGCGCTCGGACTCCTCCTCCAGGCCCGCCAGGGCGGCGGCACGCTCGGCGATGAGCCCGTCGTAGCCGGCCAGGCGGGACGCGCGGCGCGCCGCGCGGGCCGTGGCCCCGATGTACTCGGCCGCCGCCTTCGGCCGGCCGCCGAGGTGCGGCCCGAGGCCGTACCGGGCGTCGGTGCTGACCACCGGGAAGGCGCCGGCCAGGTCGTCGCCGAGGGCGATCGAGCGCAGGACGGTCTCGACGACCTCGGGGGGCACCATGTCCTGGTCTTCGGCGATCAGGACGGCCGCGAGCGTGCGGCCGCCGGGGCGGCGCTCCTCGGGGAGGGCCACCAGATAGCGGCCCGACGCGCCGGCGGCCAGCTCGGCCATGGTCAGCGCGGGGTCGGGGTGGATCCACGCGGTGAGCAGCCCGGCGCCCTCCAGCGCGCCCTCGACGCCGGCGGCGGCCCGCTCGTCCACCCCGTCGGCGAACCGCACCAGCCGCCACAACGGCGCCCCCGCCCGCCCCTCCCCGGCGGACGCCGACCCATCTACGGCGGCCCGCGGCTCGTCCCCAGCGGCCCATGGCTCGTCCGCAGCGATCGCTCGCCGCTCACCGGCGGTCGCCCATCCCTCCCCGGCGGTCGCCTGCCGATCTCCTGATCGGCCCCGGCCGGCGGGACGTGCCTGGCCTTCTCCGCCTTCGCCTCCGCGGCCGCCGGAGTGCCCCGCCTCGCCGGGCGGGGCGTCGTCGCGTTCGGCCGCGACGGCGTCGCGTTCGGCGCGCAGGTCGCCCAGCAGGGCACTCACGCGGGCGTGCTCGGCCCGCACCCGCGCCCTGGCCTCGATCACCTCGGCGCGGCGCTCCTCGGTCAGCTCGCCGAACGCCTCGGGCAGCCGGGGCGCGCCCGGTTCGCCGGCCGCGGCCAGCGTCTGTTCCAGCACGGCGAGGTCCGCCGGGGTCGCCACGGCCCACCCTCCCGGCAACGCGGACGCCCCGAACGCGGCGAAGCCGCCGAGGTCAGGCGCGGCGGAGGCGGCGGGCGCGGCACCAGCAGGCGTGACAGAGCCTGCGGAGGCAGAGGCGGCGGGCGCGGCACCGTCAAGCGTGGCGGAGGCGTCGGGGGCGGTTGCGGGGGCGTCGGGGGCGGTTGCGGGGGCGGCGGCGGGCTCGGCGGGGGCGGGGTTGGCGGTGATCCATTGTGCCGCCCAGTGGGACAGGGCGGCGGAGGCCGTCGTGCGGGCCTCCTCCAGCGCCTCCTGAGCCGACGCCAGAGCCCGCTGCTCAACGGTCACGGCCTGGTCGGCGTCCTGGACCGACCGCTCGGCGCGACCGCGCCGGGCCTCGGCGGCCTCCAGGGCGGCCAGGTGGCCGCGCACGGTCTCCACGTCGCCGCGCCGTGCGGCGGCGCGGGCCCTGGCCATGGCCAGGCCCTCCTCGGGCGCCGCCTCGGCGATCTCGGCGCCGCCCGCGACCCCGGCCCGTCCGGCGGCCTCGGCCAGCTCGTTCAGGTGGCGGTCGGCCTCGGCCCGCGCGCCGGCGAGCCGCCCGGCGACCTTCGCGGCCTCGGCGCCGAGCCGGGCGACGTGCTCGCGGGCCTGGTCCAGGCGCCGCCGCTCGGCGTCGATGCCCGCGCTCTCGCCCGCGACCTGCCGGCGCAGCCCGTCGAGCTCTCCCCTGGCCTGGTAGGCATCGTGCTGCTTGAGCGCCGACAGCCGGCCGTCGTAGCGGTCGAGCTCGGCCTGCGCGGCTTCGCGACCGGCGGCGGCCTCCTGCCGTGCGGCGCGGGCGCGGCGCAGCTCGGGCTCGGCCTGGGCGACCCGGGCGGCGACGCCGGCCGCGCCCTCGACGCGCTCGCCGACGCGGTCGAGCTGGTGGCGGATGTGGGCGCGCAGGTAGGCGGTGTAGTGGTCCAGGAACTCCTTGACCGCCCCGTCGGCGAGGGTCAGGTCGTCGAACAGGCGCTGCACGGCGGCGAGGTTCTCGAAGTCGCGGGCGGCCTGCTCGACCAGCGCAGGGTCGATGGGGCTGAGGCCGGCGCTGAGGGTGTCGGAGACCTTCACCGGGTCGAGGTCCTTGGCCAGCAGCGGGCGGCGCAGCGCCAGCAGCAGGTCCAGAAGCTGGGCGTAGCGTTCTCTGCCGAGCCCGAAGAGGCGGGCGTCCACGGCCGCGCGGTACTCGGTGGCCGTCCGGTAGCGCGCCCCCGGCTCCAGGGACGCCCTGAGCTGCTTCTCGGTGAGCGGCCGGGAGTCGGCCGACAGCAGCCCGAAGTCGACGCCGACCCGCCTGCCGGTCACGAAGAACGAGGAGGCGACGCCGTCGCGGTGGCGGTGGGCGCGCAGGCCGATGACCAGCGTCACGGCCTGCGCGCCCCCGTCCCCCGCGCCGTCGTCGCGGGTGAACTCCATCCACACGTAGCCGTACTCGGCCTCCTGGCCGCGGTAGAGCAGGTTGGACTTCATCGTGCGGTTCTCGCCGCTGAACGGGTCCAGGCGCCGGGCGTCGCTCACCCCGTCCAGGATGAAGGGGAACAGCACCTCAAGGGCCTTGGTCTTGCCCGACCCGTTGTGCCCGCGCAGCACCAGACGCCCGTCGGCGAAGACGAACTCCTCGTCGATGTAGTCCCAGATGTTGATCACACCGGCGCGGGACGGTTTGAATCGGCCGAGAGCGGGTGTCATGAAGAGGGTTCCTCCACGGGAGACGTCGGCGGTTCCAGGTCGAGCCGGCCCTGCTCGGCGCGCTTGTCGGGCAGCGCCAGTGTGATGTTGCGGTAGCGGGCGAACGCCGGGAGCAGCAGCACCCCGCCGGGATGGCGCCGCACCAGGCGCAGTTCGGCCAGCAGCGTCACCGCGGCCTCCAGCAGCCCCTCGGGGTCGTGCTGCCAGGCGGCCGAGAACGACGCCGCGCCCAGCTCGTCGTACAGCTCGTGGATCATGCCCGCCAGCCTGGCCCGCTCGACCAGCGCCACCGGGGCCGGCGGTGCGCCGGTCGCGGCGGGCGCGCGGGCGACGGCGGGCGGCGTCCAGGCCAGCGCGTCGACCACCCCGGCGCGTGGCAGCGCGGCGTCGACGCGCGCGAGCAGCTCGCGCTGGTCGGCGGCCCGCGCGGGCGGCTCGGCGAAGTGCAGCGCCGCCCGCTCGGCGGGATCCTCCAGCAGGTCGGCCATCTTGGCCAGCAGCAGCCCGGCCGCCCTGTTCACCGCCCCTCCCCTGCCGGGGAAGGGCTTGTCGGTGAAGCGGCCGCCGGGGTCGGCCAGCATGACGCCCTCGGCGCGGCGCTCCACGACCAGCCCGGTGAGCCGGGCGAGATCGGCGGCCAGGGCGGGGCGGCGCAGTTCCTCGGCGACCTCCGGCTCCAGCTCGCCGAAGTAGACGACCGGGTGCTCGACCAGGGCGCGGCGGGCCCGGCGGGCCGCCTCGCCGGGACGCGCGCCGCCGTCCGCGCCCTCCAGCAGGCCGGCGGCGCTGGTGAGGTGCTGCACCGGGCGAGCGGGCTTGAACAGCACCGCGCAGACGTCGTGGTCGATGTCGAACAGGGCGTCGCCCCGTTCTGTGTCGTGCGCCCAGGAGTCCAGCGAGCCGTCCGAGATGCGCAGGGCGCCCCGCTCGACCAGCCAGTCGAGGCAGTCGACCACCGCGGCCTTGTGCGCGCCGAGCGTCGGGTCGAAGCCGAGCCCCTCGATGGCTCCGGCGGCCGGGGCGAAGGCCCGCACCAGGTCGGCCAGGCTGATCTCGACGCGCGACCGCTGGAACAGGGCGAGCACCAGGCACAGGTAGGCCAGGCGGCGGCGGTCGAACGGCTTGCCCTTCTTGGCGAACAGGTGGCGCTGGGTGTCGTCCAGGGCGTCCAGGCGGCGCACCACGCGCACCTGGCGGGTGGTCGCGACCACGGTGTAACCGAGCAGCTCGCGCAGGTCGCGGGTGAGCTGGTCGGCCC
The DNA here is from genome assembly GCF_042665155.1 of Sphaerisporangium rhizosphaerae. Taxonomy (NCBI): domain Bacteria; kingdom Bacillati; phylum Actinomycetota; class Actinomycetes; order Streptosporangiales; family Streptosporangiaceae; genus Sphaerisporangium; species Sphaerisporangium rhizosphaerae. The sequence continues at coordinate 37,866 of NZ_JBHTCG010000023.1, forward strand.
ACGGCAGGACCTGCTCCAGCTCGCCGGGGCGCGGACGGGAGGCGGTGATCAGGTCGTTGGTGAGGACGAGCCGCACGGCGTGCTGGTAGGACCCGAGGTCGCCGGGCGCGACCCCGGCCGCGGCGCCGCGGGCGCTCATCGCAGCGCTCCCCTCGCGTGCGCGGCGGGCGCCAGTTCGAGCCGCAGGCCCGGGAGGTGCAGGACGCCGTGCGGGGTGCGCACCGAGCTGCCCCGCGCCGCGGGGACCAGGCGGACGGTGAGCACCTCGTTGCCGCCGGAGGCGTCGCGCAGCCGGCCGGCGACGATGGTGCGGGCCTCCAGCGCGCGGGTGAGCAGGCGCAGGACGACCCGCGTCTCGGCCTCGTCCAGGACGCGGTCGTGCACGCCCGCCTCGATGAGCCCGCCGGCGGCCTCGCGCTCGGCGGCGCGGTGGGAGGCCTGGCGGCGGCGCAGCTCGCCGCGGATGCCGGCCCTTCCGCGCGCCGGCTGCGGGACGCCCGGCGCGGGAGCCTTCCCCTTGCGGAACAGCGGCACCGAGATCTCGACCCCGGGCGCGTCCCACCAGGTGGAGCGGACCGAGATGTCGTCGGCGTCCTCGTGGACGCCGCCCAGGTGGCGGGCCGTGCGCGTGTTGAAGGCGGCGGCCGTCAGGGCGTGGGCGGCGCCCTCGTCGGGGGCGTTGAACACCCATTCGGCCAGGTGGCGTAGCTGGGTCGACCGGTTGACCCCGCCGCGCTGCGCCTCGGCGATCTGGCGCAGCAGGGCGATGACGCCGGACACGCCCGTCCTGGTGGCGGCGCGCAGCTCGGCGGCGCGGGAGGCCTCGTCGCCGTCGGCGGCGAACCAGGCGCGCAGGACCGCCCAGCGCCGGCGCCAGTCGGAAAGGCGCTCGTCCTGGTGGAGGAAGGGACGCTCGTCGGCCGCGGCGGCCCGGGCCAGCATGGCGGCCACGCCCGTGCGCTCGACGTCGCGTACGGCCCGGTCGAGCCGGGGCAGGTAGCGGTCGAGCTCGGCCATGAAGTCGGTCATGTGCGTGAGCAGGGTGTTCTTGTGGCGCAGGAAGGTCTCGGGAGAGGCGTCGGTGGAGCGGGTGATCTCGCCGAGTGTGAGGTGGAAGCGCGCGGAGCGGCGTGCCATGTCCTCCATGACGCCGTCCAGGCGCGACAGCCGGCGCCAGATCTGCTCGCCGTGGCCGGCGCGGTTGGCCGCGGCCAGCGCCCGCAGGTCGTCCAGGATGTCGGAGAACACCAGGCGGGAGAGGTTGGCGTCCTGCGGCCGGGCCGCGAGCACCTCCTCGACGGCGGCGAACGCCTGGTAGCCGAGCTCGCTGAACTGGTACACCGACTGGCGGTTGCGATAACGGACCAGGCTGCCCGCCCGTGAGGCGTCCTCCAGGCGGTGGACGACGCCGTCGTCGGCCAGGGCGTCCAGGCGGGCGCGGAGGTTCTCCTCGGCGGCCGGCACCTGGTCGTGCACGCGGCCCAGCTCGGCGAGCACGCGGGCGACGTCGTCGGGGTGGGCCTGCATCTGGTGGACGGCCCTCAGGCCGTCCATCGCTCGCAGCACCCACAGGTAGACCAGGTGGTCGTCGCGCCGGGTGAAGTTGAACAGGCGGAAGCGGTCGCTCACGGCGGCGGCGCTCAGCCCGGGCGCGCGCGGCCCGCCCGTGACGGCTCTGTCGGTCATCCCACTCCCCCGGCCGGACCGCGGGGCTCTCCGGCCGGAGGCCCGCGGCGGCGATCGCGTCGATCGCGGGGAAGCGGATCGTCCCTCCCCCGGCTGTCTCACCCACCTGCCTGGCGACCCCGTGTGCGAACAAAGGATCGATACATGGATACACGAAGATCGGCTCTCGTGTGGCGGCCACGCGCCTCGACACCCGTCGCACGGCCCTGGCACGGGCCGTCCCGCGCGCGTCCCTGAGAACTTGCACACGCCGCTATTCGCCGTGTGCTTGGTACGATGCGCGCGTCGTCCCGTGCCGCCGGGCGGCGCGCCTGAGGAGGGACCGGTCATGGGAATCGCCGACGACGCCGTGGAGGTCCGCGCACAGGGCTGGCGCACGCTCGCGGCGCTGCACGGCCTGATCGAGGCCGCCCTCGAACGTGAGCTGCAGGCAGGCCACGGGCTGTCGGTGGTCGAGTACACCGTGCTCGACGCCCTGTCGCGGCAGGACGGCTGGCACATGCGCATGCAGCAGCTCGCCCGGGCGGCGGCGCTGTCCAGCAGCGCGACCACACGGCTGGTCAACCGGCTGGAGGACCGCGGACTGCTGACGCGCGTGCTGTGCCAGGACGACCGCCGCGGCATCTACACCGAGCTGACCTCGGCGGGGGTGGCGCTGCTGGGCGAGGCGCGCCCGGCGCACGACGCCGTCCTCGCCAGGGCCCTCGCGGAGGCCGGCGCCCTTCCCGAGCTGGCCCCCTTGGTCCGGGCGCTGCACCACCTGCCGCCCGTTCCCGCCGCCTCGCCCGCCTCCGCGCCCGCCGCCTCCCCCGCCTCCGGCGCTTCCCCGGCCCGCTGACCGCCGGCCGTCCCCCAGGGCTCACGGAGGCGTCAGGTGAGGGCTCTGACGATCAGATCGGCCACCATGTCGGGATCGATGTGGTGGCCGGTCAGCAGGCAGAGGTTCTCCTGGTAGAGCAGCACGGCGGCGAACGTCGCCGCCGCGGCCTCCAGCCGGGCGGCGTCGCCGCGGCCGCCCGGCAGGGTCAGCTCCAGCGCGAAGCCGGCGCGGCGGATGATCTCGGCGTTGAGGTGCCTGAGCCGCTCGCGCACCGAGGTGTGGGTGTCGGCCTCGCGGAACAGGATGCGCCGCATCGCCGGCGAGGCGCGCAGCGGCACCCGGCGGGCCAACCCGGCCAGCGCGCGGGCCGGGTCGCCGGGGACGTCCTCGGCGGGCCGGTCGCCGAGCTCTTCGATGCCGGTGCGCTCGTCGACCAGCGCCACCAGCACGTCGATCTTGCGCGGGAAGTAGTGGAAGACCAGACCCTTGGGCACGGCGGCCCGCTTGGCGATCTCGGCGGTGGCGGTGGCCTCGTAGCCGCCGGCGGCGAACAGCCCCTCGGCCGCGTCGAGGATGCGCGTGCGCGCGTCGGGCTCCCCTCCGGGGGCCCCGGACCGCCGGCGGGCGGTGCGGGACCACACGGAGGGTATGATCACGCGTTCACCCGGGCGCGGCCGCGGATCTGGCTGGCCGTCCACAGTGTGACGATAACCGTCGCGGCGCCCGCGATCCATGCCGTCCAGGCCGCGGCGGCCGAGCCGTCGAAGCCGAACGCCCACGGGGACACCACGAGCAGGGCGCCGAACGCGGCGGTCACCCAGGAGCTCGCGCCGCCGGCTCCGAGCAGCGCCCACAGCGCCGAGACCAGCAGCAGCGCGCCGAGCACGAGCAGGGGCTGGGCGGCGTTGGAGGCGCCGCCCGCCCAGAAGAAGGGCGCCAGGACCGCGGCCGCGCCAGCGAGGAACGCCACGAGGTCCGGCCATGCTCTGGACAGATCCATCTCGGTGCCTTTCGTCCTCAAAGGTGTCGTGGACCTCGACCATCGTCCTGATTGACCGCCCGGTCAATCGACGCCGCCGTTACCTTATGCTCACCGCCCGTCGCGGCACGTGGTGAGCATTTCGCCGACGCGGAACGCCCGGACACGCGACGAACGCCCCGCGGCGTCGCGGGGACGCGGCGGGTGCGGGGACGCGGCGAGTGCGCTCAGCCGAACGAGCGCACGCCGGCCATGGCGACCTCGATGCCGCGCCGTAGCGCGTCCAGCACCTCCGCCTGTGAACGGCCGATCGCGGCGCCCGCGAGGCCGGCGCCCTGGACGGCGCCCATCATGGCGCCGACCACCGCCCCGGCGCTCACCGGGTCGAGCTCGCCGGGGAAGGCCTTCAGCAGCTCCTCGGCAATGCGGCGCTGCAGGTCGAGCATCAGATGCAGCGCCTTGGCCTGGAGTGCGGGCACCGTCATGATCATGTGGGCGTACGCCTGCGACAGCTCGCGCTCGCGCTCCATCGGGGGGTCCTCGGCCACGTACCGGGCGATGGTCTCCTCGTAGACGCGCGCCAGCAGGTCGGGGATGCTCTCGCCCTCCCGCCGGGCCGCCAGGGTGTCGAGCAGGACGCGGGAGTGCCGCTCGGTGTGGGCGAACAGCACGTCCTCCTTGCTCGGGAAGTAGTTGAAGAACGTCTTGGTGGCCACGTCCGCCGCGGAGGTGATCTGCGCGACGGTGGTCTGCTCGTAGCCCTGTTCGGCGAAGAGCCTGAGCGCCGTCTCGGCGATCAGCTGCCGGGTCATGCGCTTCTTGCGCTCGCGCCGCGTCTCCTCCATGCGGATCAGCCTACACGTGACTCTTACATCTCTACTATTTTTACATCAGTTGTATCTTTATATTTGATGGTGTTACATGGAAACCGGCAGGAGGTCCGGCCTCCGTCCCGAAGGCCGGCAAGCGCCCGCGAAAGGATCGCGATGTCCCCGACCCCTCCCCCGGCCCCGCTCCCGATGGCCCGGCGCGCCGGTCGCCCGTTCGACCCGCCCGAAGAGCTCGCCCGGCTGCGCGCCGAGCACCCCATCAGCCCGATGGCCTATCCCGACGGCCACGTCGGCTGGCTGGTGACCGGCCACGCCCTGGTGCGCGCCGTCCTGGCCGACCCGCGCTTCAGCCATCGCTCCGAGCTGACGCACATCCCGCTGCCGGGGGCCGGTGTCGGCCAAAGGCCCCCGTCGGCGCCCCCGGGACAGTTCACCGCGATGGACCCGCCCGAGCACACCCGCTACCGCCACCTGCTCACCGGCCAGTTCACCGTGCGGCGGATGCGCGGCCTCACCGGGCGCATCGAGGCGATCACCGCCGAGCACCTGGAGGCGATGGAACGCCACGGCCCCCCGGTCGACCTGGTGGAGGCGTTCGCGCTGCCCATCCCCGGCCTGGTCATCTGCGAGCTGCTCGGCGTCCCGGTCGCCGAGCGAGGCCGCTTCCAGCGCGACATGACCCTGCTGCTCAGCCTGGACGCCACGCCCGAGCGAAAGGCGGCCGCCTACACGGCGATCCAGGAGTTCATGGGCGACCTGGTGCGGGCCAAGCGCGCCGATCCGACCGACGACCTGCTGGGCGGCCTGGCCGCGAGCGGCGACCTGACCGACGAGGAGCTGGCGAACATCGGCGGCACCCTGATGGGCGCCGGGTTCGAGACGACCGCCAACATGATCGCGCTCGGCGCCTGGGCGCTGATGAGCCACCCCGACCGGCTCGCGGCCCTGCGCGCCGACCCGGGCCTGGGCGACCAGGCCGTGGAGGAGCTGCTGCGCTATCTGAGCATCATCCCGGTCACGGTGCGGACCGCGCTGGAGGACGTCGAGCTGGGGGGACGGCTGGTCAAGGCCGGCCAGTCGGTCACCGTCTCGGTGCCGGCGGCCAACCGCGACCCCGCGCACTTCCCCGACCCGGACACCCTGGACCTGCGCCGGGTGACGGCGGGGCATGTGGCGTTCGGCCACGGCGTCCACCAGTGCCTCGGACAGCAGCTCGCCCGCGTGGAGATGCGGGTCGGCCTGCGCGCGCTGTTCGACCGGTTCCCCGGGCTGCGCCTGGCCGTCCCTCCCGAGGAGGTGCCGCTGCGCACCGACATGCTCATCTACGGCGTGCACCGCCTGCCGGTCACCTGGGATCCCGCCTGACCCCACGCCGGCGCCCTGCGGCGTCACGCCGCCGCGGCGGCCGCGGTCCTCAGGTCACAGGTGGCACGCCCGATGTCACGTCCGGCCCACCCCAGGCCATGCCACGCACCCGTTCACCGGAGCGGGCCGTGCCGCGCGCCCTCGGGCGCCTCGCGGCACGGCCCTACCCGGTTCGCGGCACGCCGTCAGCCGCTGCTCGAACTGCTGCTACTGCTGCTGGAGCTGCTGCTGGACCCGCCGCCGCCCCAGCGGCCGTCGTCGTCCCAGCCGCCGCCGGAGCCGCTGGAGCTGCTCGAGCTCGAACTGCTCGAACTGCTGGAGCCGGACCCGCCGCCTCTGCCGCCGCCCGAGCCGCTGCTGGAGCTCGAGCTGCTGGAACTGGAGCTGCTGGACCCGCTCGAACCGCCGCCCCTGCCACCGCTGGAACCGCTGGAACTGGAGCTGGAGCTGCTCGAACTGCTGGAGCTGGAGCCGCGCCTGTGCGAGTCGCCGCGGCACCACCGGCGCCGGCAGTCGTCGGTTAAGCCGGACGCCGCTCCCGGCGTGACGGTGGCCTGCCAGACCTGCGTGGTGGTGGCCGCGCTCGCCTGCTGGACGGGCATCGCGGCCGGGCCGATGAGGGTGGTGGCCACCACGGCGCCGGCGGCCAGAGCATGCTTGAGCATGAGAGATCACTCCGTGTCCTGCGTTTGCGCCCGGCGGGTTGCTCGGGCTGACGGAGCGCCGTGTCGGTTCCCGGGAAGATGTCGAGACGACGTCTTACCTGAGACCCACGCTAGATGAAGCGAATCTGGGCGGTCATCCCGTATAGCCCAAAGCCTCGGTCCGGGCTCAGCAAGCCGGCGCGGTGCGCGGGGGCGGTCGCGCCGTCCTGCGAACATGGACGAAATAGATCATTCTGGGCTACTTTGCCGGGCATGATGCTTCGATCCGTGCTCGGGATGATCACAGCCGTGTCGGCGGTCGTCATGGCGATGCCCGCCTCCGCGCAGGCGGTGTCCGGCGCCCCTTCGGACGACGGCGCCGTGCCCTCGGCCTCCGCGCCCTCCGCCGCTCCCGCCGCCGGCGGAGCGGTGTCCGCCTCGCGCGCGCCCGCCACCGCGGGGGTTCCCGGGACGGGCGACGCGGCGGCGGGACGGGTGAGCCTCGCCTGGGACCCGCGGCCCACCGGAACCGAGGGGCGCCTGCGCGGGTTGTCGCCGGTCAGCGGCCGCGTCGCGTGGGTGTCCGGCAGCCTCGGCACCGTGCTGCGCACCACCGACGGCGGGCGCGAATGGAGCCCGGTCGCCCCGCCCGGCACCGCCGACCTGCAGTTCCGCGACATCGAAGCGTTCGACGCGCGCACCGCCGTGGTGCTGTCGATCGGCGAGGGCGACGCCTCGCGCGTCTACCGCACCGAGGACGGCGGGCGCACCTGGGCCGAGACCTTCCGCAACGACGAGCCGCGCGCCTTCTACGACTGCATGGCCTTCTTCGACCACAGGCACGGCCTGGCGATGAGCGACCCGGTCGACGGCAGGTTCCGCATCCTGTCCACCGACGACGGCGGCCGCAGCTGGCGCGTTCTGCCCTCCGCCGGCATGCCCGAGGCGCTGCCCGGCGAGGCCGGCTTCGCGGCGAGCGGACAGTGCCTGGTGACCGCCGGAGGCCGCGACGTGTGGCTCGCCACCGGCGGAGGCGCACGCTCGCGCGTGTTCCACTCCCGCGACCGCGGCCTCACCTGGACGGTGGCCGACACCCCCATCCCTGCGGGCGACCCGGCGCGCGGAGTGTTCGCGCTCGCCTTCCGCGACCCCCGGCACGGCATCGCGGTCGGCGGCGACTTCCAGCCGGGACTGCCCTCCCCCGACGCCGCCGCCATGACCGGCGACGGAGGAGCGACGTGGCGCGAGGCGTCCGCTCCGCCGCAGGGCTACCGCTCGGGCGTCGCCTGGCTGCCGCACCTTCCCTGGGCCGCCATCGCGGTCGGGCCCACCGGCAGCGACGTCACCTTCTCCGCCGGCGACCGCTGGCAGAACTTCGACGGCGGCTCCTACGACACCGTGGCCTGCGCCCCCGACCTGGCCTGCTGGGCGTCAGGCGAGCAGGGCCGCGTCGCCCGCCTCACCCTTCGAGGTGTCCCCTCCGGAACCGCCCGCCGGTAGCGGCCGGTCCATCGGAACGTGCGCCGGTCGGACCGCGCGACGGTACAGGTGGGTGTCGTTGAGGCGGGGCGCCGGCATCAGCAGGCGGTGTCGGCGGCCGGCAGCTCACCGGTGACGAGGTAACGGGCGACCGTGGCGTTGAGGCACTGGTCGCCGTAATGGGGGAACGGGGCGTGGGTCTGGGCGTCGATCGTGACCAGGCGTGATCCGCGGATGCGCGCGGCGACGGCCCTGCTCACCGACGCCGGCACCGCCACGTCCCGCAGGGCCGCCACGACCAGGGCGGCCGGCGCGCGGTCGCGGTCGAGTCGCACCGGCTCGTCCTTGGCGGGCGGCCAGAACGCGCAGGGGTTGATATCGGCGTTGCCCGGCCCGAACAGCGGGTGACGCGCCCGATAAGCGGCGATGTCGCGCAGGTAAACGCGCGGGTCGCGCGGCCAGGGGGCGTCGGCGCAGCGGTAGGCGGTGTTGGTGGCCGTGTGGTGGTCGGCGGGCACACCGCGCACGCCCTCCGGTGGCGCGGGACGGATGGGGAACGGGACGAACGGCTCCCGTCCGGCGGCGACGGCGGCGAAGGCCGCGGCGACCATGCCGAAGGCCCGCTCGTCGTAGATCCCGGCCACCAGCAGGGCGCCCAGCTCGCCGCCGGTCCAGGCGTGGCCGGCGATGACGATGGGCGCCCGGGTGGCCCGGTCGAGGATGCCGGTGAGCGTGGCGTGCGCCTTCGCGGTGGTCTCCCCCAGGCCGTATTCGGCGTGCCGCGCGGCGACCCAGGCGGCGAAGGCCACCGTGCCCTCCTCGAACGCCGGGGTGCGGCTCAGCTCGAACGGCCGCCAGATCGTGTCGGCGTTCACCGGGCTGTCCAGGACGAACCGGTCAACGCGGTGCGGGAACAGCGTGCCGTAGACGGCGCCGAGCAGCCCCGCGTAGGAGCCGCCCAGGTAGGAGATCTTCTCCTCGCCGAGGGCCGCACGGATGAGGTCCATGTCGCGGGCGGCGTTCGCGGTGGTGGCGTGCGGCAGGGCCCAGCCGGAGACGCGCACGCAGTCCTCGGCGTACCGCCGGGCCTCGGCCGCCTCGGCGAGGAAGCGTCCGGGTGTCGCGGGCCGCACCCAGAACCCGCCCGGCTCCTCCTCGGGCCGCCCGCAGCCGATGGGTGTGCTGCGCTCGACGAACCTCATGTCGAATCCGACCAGGTCGTAGCGGGCGCGGACGTCGGCGGGCAACGCGGGGGCGAGGCTCGCGGGCAGCGGAACGCCCGGCCCTCCCGGCCCGCCGCCGGTGGTGAGCAGCACCCCCCGGCGCCGCTCCGGGTCGGTGGCGGGCAGCCGGGAGATCACGATGGAGATTTTGGGGCCGGACGGGCGGCGGTGGTCGAGGGGGACGGTGACCCGGGCGCACCGCAGGTCCGGCGCGCTCACTCCGGCGCACGCCTCCCACCGCAGCCCCGGGCCTGCGACGGCTACGGCGGTGCCAGGGGCGACGACGGCGGAGACCGCGAGGGCCGCCGCGACGACCGGTGCGAGCGCGGTGACCGGCACTGCACGGGCCAGACGCCCGAACCCGCCCCGCCCGCGGGCCGCACGGGCCAGGGCCACGCTCGCACCGTCCCGCTCTTCCTCGACCGGCACGGCCGCGGCCTCACCTCCGGCGCCCTGCCTGTGGGCTTGCGCCGCGGAGGCCGGGGGCGGGTGCCGCGGTGCGCGCGCCGTGCAAGGCAGGTGCGCGCCGTCCGGGGAGTTGCCCGTGATCTCCGTCATGTTGCCGGTCTCCGTTCTTCGGTCGCGGGCCGACACGGTGACGGTCTCGCCGGGTGCGAGGCCGGTCAGGGGCGGCGAGGGGCGGCGAGTGACGCCGAGCGGGCCTGCGAGGCACATCGGCTTGCCGGTGCGCGCGGTGGCGGCCTGACCGGGCCGCCGGCGTGCCGGCGGCCCTGACTTCAGTGTGCCGTTCGTGCCTGGACCACCTTGCTCTCAGGCGGGCCGAGGTAGCTGGGCAGGACGCCGCCGGTGTTCACCACCAGCCGCTGCACCACCACGGTCGGGTCGACCATCCAGAACTTCAGGACATGCACTCCTGGCGTGCTGATCGTGTGGGTGGTCGCGGTCACGTTGGCGTTGTCGGAGGTGTTGCGCTCCCACTGCCGGTTCATCGTCGTGTCGTTCGCGCCGGTCGCCTTGGTGACGTTCACGGTCTGCGGCGCCTGGTCGTCGAACGACACGGCGTACTTCAGCCCGTCGGTCGGCAGGACGTTGTTCCTCGGCGACAGGTACGCCGAGACCGTGACCGGGCCGGTGGTGAACACGGTCATCGTGTACTCCAGACGCGGGCCGTCCCCCCCTGGCGTGCGGCTCGCCGCGGTGACCGGCCAGGGCGTCACACCGTCTCCGGTCTTGCCGATGCCCGGGATGCGCTTCCAGGTGACGCCGGGCGCGCCGACCGCCCTGGTGTGGTCGGCCGCCTCGGCCGCGACGTACCCGCCGGCCTCGACGAAGCCCCTGACCCGCGAGGGCGGCGTCGCGGGGTTGTCCACGACCGCCGTGACCACCACGCTCTCGCCCGCGCCCGTGACGGTGATGGGCACCTCGGTCCTGCCCTTGGGCGCCCGTGACCAGTCGACGCGCACGGTCACGCGCACCTGCTCGCCGACCTCTCCCGACCTCGGCGTGACGCTCACCCACGGCACCGACGGCTTGACGGTGTAGCCGAAGGGGGTCGTGCCGCGGTTGAACACCTCGATGTACTGCTGCGGCGAGGACTGGTACGGGCTGAACGCCGGCAGGACGGCCGGGGCCCGCTCGGCCGGCCACCACTTGTCCGAGCCGTCGACCGCGACGCCGAGGTCGGCCGCCGCCGGCACCTCGATGCGCTGCAGGTGCGGGTAGAAGGCGTCCGGCAGGGCGACGTTGTCCTTCTCGGGCTGCTGCCAGGGAGCGTTCGGTCCGTACCTCTCGATGTCGCCGTAGCCGATCTTCGGCTGGAGCTGGAAGCCGTCCCACTTCCCACCGGCCAGGGTCTTGTTGTAGTACTGCGACATCGCCTGGTCCTCGTCGAACCTGGCCTGGGCCAGGTCGGCGAGGTCGTTGGTGGCGGCGCGCCCCTGCCTGGCGTACAGGATGCCGGTGAACTGCGCCCTGCGCAGCGCGTACAGATTGGCCGTCGCCCTCACCTGGTAGTAGACGAGCTGGTAGTAGGCGTCGTCGTACCCGGCGGGCAGGGCCTCGCGTATCTTCTCCGCCTTGGCGGCCAGGGCCTGCCACTCGGCGGTGACCCGGTCCATCTCCTGGTAGGCCGTCAGGCTGAAGGGGGTGTCCTTGTCGTCGTAGACGATGGCCGAGGAGTCGGTGGCCGGGTCCTTGGCGGGGTCGAGGCCGATGCGGCGGTTCAGCAGCTCGGGCTTGCGCCGTGACTGCAGGCGGCCGTACGCGCTCAGCACCTCGGCGATGGCCCGCGCCTGCTCGGGCCCGAAGTTCTGCGCGGCGTACCCCCGCTCCCAGTCGTCCAGCCGGTCCAGCGTCAGGCCGGAGGGGTCCCAGGCGTAGTCGAGGAAGAGCTGCAGCGGCTGCTCCTCGTTCTTCATGTCGCCGACGTTGACCACCCACAGCCGGTCCACGCCGTAGGTGTAGGCGAGGTTGAGCTGCTCCCAGGTGTTGGCAAGGTTGACGGTGTCGGCCCACTTGTAGTTGCGGCCGCCGCCGACGTAGTCGAAGTGGTAGTACATGCCGTAGCCGCCGCTGCGCCTGGGGAGCGCCTGGTCGGGCAGCTTGCGCATGTTGCCCCAGTTGTCGTCGCAGAAGACGACGGTGACGTCGTCCGGCGGGCGAAGCCCCTGGTCCCAGTAGCGCTGGACCTCCTTGTAGAGGGTCTGCACCTGCGGGATGGACGTCACGGGCTCACCGCTCTCCTTGGCCAGGATCTCGCGCTGGGCGGCCAGAATGCTCTGCATCAGCTCGATGCCGTCGCCGTCGGGCAGGCCGACGTCGCCGTTGCCGCGCATGCCGAGGGTGACGACGCCCTCGAAGTCCTGCTCCTTCATGCGGCGGATGCCGTCGGCCCAGTACTTCTTGATGGCCTCGCCGTTGCGGCGGAAACTCCACTCGCCGGTGCCGCCGTAGGGGTCGTGGCCGGGCACGGTGATGTTGCCCGCGCTGTCGCGCTGGGCGGCGACGGCGTGCCGGTTCCACTCCTCGATGCCGCGCATCATCGGCGCCTCGTGCGAGGTACCCATCACGACGCCGTAGGCGGTGGCCGTCTTGTGGTTGTCCGGGTCGTCCTCGGCGAAGGCCCGTCCCCAGACCGCCGGCCACAGGTAGTTGGCCTTCAGCCGCAGCATGACCTCGAAGACCTTGGCGAAGAACTTGCTGTTGAAGCCGCCCGGGTAGCCCGCGGCCAGGCCGGGGCCGAAGTGGCGGGGCGCCCAGGTGCCGAGCGCGGGGTTCTCGTCGTTGATGAAGAAGCCGCGGTACTTGACCTTCGGCGTGCCCTGGCTGTGCCGGCCGGGCAGGACGTACAGCGCGTCGTGGTGGCGGGCCGGCACGTCGTCCCACCAGTACCACGGGGAGACGCCGATGCGCCTGGAGACGTCGTAGGCGCCGTAGATGGTGCCGCGCTGGTCGCTGCCGGCGATGACGAAGGCGCGGCGCACGCCCGGCAGCGGGTCGGCGACGACCTGCTCCAGGGAGGTCTCCCACTTGCCGGCGATGCCGCTCACGTCGAGCTTGCCCTTGGAGACCAGCCCGTCGATGAGCGGACTCCTGCCGATGGTGCCGACGAGCACCACGTCGCCCCGGGGCGCCTGGTCCGTGGAGACGGCGGGCCTGACGCCGGTGACCCGCTCGATGTCGGCCCGCAGGTCGCCGACGACGCGGGTCACGCCGGCGTGATCGCTCCCGCTGACGACGATGGGCGCCGCCTTGCCCGACGCGACGAGGGGGAAGCGCCCGGCTCCGCCGGTGAAGGCGATGTAGGAGCCGGGGTCGGCGGGCTCGTGCCGGGCCGTCGCGGCCGTCGCCGTCGCGGCCGCGGGCGCCGACACGGCGGCCCCGGTGGCGATGACGGCCAGCGACAGCAGAATCCGGAGCGGCCTCCATGGTCCGCGCCTTTTCGTATGAGGGGGAGCTGCGGCGTGCCTTCTCATTCTGGGATCTCCCTGAGGGGGCGGAACGGCGCGGATGACGGAAATTTGCTCCCGTATTACGAAAGTTTCGGTAATCCCCAAAAACAACCGGATGTTAACGAGCCCCATACAGGTGGTCAACCGTTCCGATAGTGCAGGCCGACAAGCCGGACCGCACACGAAGCGGCCGGTGAAACTTTCACCATGAATGTGCTCTCTGATTGCGGATCTGGGCACCGCTTCGATCACTTGGGCGTCGTTGGCGCTCCTGGTCGCCGCCTGCGTAGCCGTGATCGGCGGTAAGAAGCACGCCTTCCCCAAGGGTGCCTGAAGCAGATGGCCACGGGCCCCAAGGACCACTCCGGCACCCGCTTCATGCACGGGTGAGCAGGCCGGCGAGCGTGGTCTGAAGGATCTCTCCGTACATGGTGGCGAAGTCCACCCGGGAGCCCGCGAGCCGGGGGTCGGCCGTGGCCTCGACGACGGTCGGGGTCGGGTTGCTGAACGGCCACAGGCCCACCAGTGAGACGACGGCGTATCGCGTCAACGTGAGCGCGTCGTCCGCGGTGAGGGCCGGCACCCGGTCCCTGACCAGCTGCGCCAGCCTGGTGCGGCGTTCCAGGTCGACGAGTTTGTAGATGCGTACGGTGTCGGCGGAGACGTTCCGCTCCAGGACGCTCGGCAGCAGGCTCCACAGTTGGCACAGGACCGGCCGGGCGGCGAGGGAGTCGGCCCAGGCCCGCATCACCCGGTCGGGCTCGCAGGGCGGCTCCGGCCACTCGTCCGCCAGTGCGTCGAGCCAGGACAGCAGCAGCCTGTTGAGCAGCCCGAGGAAGACGCCCTCGCGGCTCTCGAAATAACGCACCACATGCGTCTTGGACACGCCCAGCCGGCGTCCGAGTTCCCGGAGGCTGATCTCCTCCGCCGGCATCTCGGCCAGCAGCGCCTCCGCGGCGTCCAGGATCTCCTGCCGGCGCAGTTCTCGGTGCTCGGGCCGTCTGGCCCGCTGGAAGGCCGGCACCTCCACGTCGTCCATCGAACCTCCTCGCGCCGCGGATCATGGCAGCTCCAGAGTAGCGGTCCACCGGACACTTGATTAGGTGTCCAGTGGACCGCTACAGTCTTAAGGGTCCATTGGACACCTATCTGGGAGGGAAGTCTCGTGATCACTTATGACAGGCTGTACATCGGGGGACAGTGGGTCGCCCCGGCCGGAGGCGACGCTCTGGAGGTGCGCTCGCCACACGACCGGTCGCTGGTCGGGACCGCGCCGCACGCCGTCTCCGCCGACGTCGACAGGGCGGTCGCCGCCGCGCGGCGGGCGTTCGAGGAGGGGCCCTGGCCTCGGATGAGCCCGCAGGAGCGGAGCGCCGTCGTGGAGCGGTTCTCCAAGCTGTACGCCGCACGCGCCGAGGAGTTCGCGGCCCTGGTCACCTCCGAGAACGGCTCGCCGCTGTGGTTCACCCGCTGGACGCACCAGTCAGCTGTTCCCGAGCAGACGGACGCGTATCTGCGCGCCGCCGCGGCCCTCGGCTGGGAGGAGCAGGTGGGCGCCGTGGGCGAGGCCACGACACGGCTGCGCCGCGAACCCGTGGGCGTGGTGGCCGCGGTGATCCCGTGGAACGCGCCCCACCAGTCGGCCCTGGTCAAGCTAGTGCCCGCGCTGCTCGCCGGCTGCACGGTGATTCTGAAGGCCTCGCCCGAGACGGCGTTGGACGCCCTGGCCCTCGCCGAGGTCTTCGACGAGGCAGGCCTCCCCGAGGGTGTGGTGAGCATCCTGCCCGCGGGTCGCGAGACGAGCGAGTACCTGGTCGCCCACCCCGGCGTCGACAAGATCGCCTTCACCGGCTCCACCGCGGCCGGCCGGCGCATCGCCTCCGTCGCCGGGGAGCAGCTCAAGAGGGTCAGCCTGGAGCTGGGCGGCAAGTCCGCCTCGATCATCCTTGAGGACGCCGACCTGACGGCGGTCGTGGCAGGCCTTAGGGCCCTGTCGCTGGGCAACAACGCCGAGAACTGCGTGGCCCACACCCGGATCCTCGCCCCGCGCAGCCGCTATGAGGAGGTCGTCGGCGCGCTCACCGCCATGGTGGAGGGGATCCGCGTCGGCGATCCCGCGGACCCGGAGACCTTCATCGGGCCCATGGTCCGCGCTGACCAACTGCAGCGGGTGCGCTCCTACATCGAACTCGGCGTCGCCGAAGGCGCCCGGATGGTCACCGGCGGCCCGGAGACGCCCGAGGGCCTGGAGGGCGGGTACTACGTCCGTCCGACGTTGTTCGCCGACGTCGACAGCAGCATGCGGATCGCCCGCGAGGAGATCTTCGGTCCCGTCCTGGTCGTCATCCCGTTCGACGATGAGGACGACGCCGTCCGCATCGCCAACGACTCCGAGTACGGCCTCGGCGGCGGCGTGTGGACCGCCGACCGGGACCACGGCGTCGAGGTCGCCCGCAGGATCCGAACCGGATGGATGACCGTCAACGGAGCCACCCCGACCTTCGACGGCGCCTTCGGCGGCTACAAGAGCAGCGGCATCGGCCGCGAGTTCGGCGCCGCGGGCCTCGCCCAATACATCGAGTACAAGACCATCGCCGTCTAGGAGGACCGTCGTGCAGGAAGCCCGCATCACCCTCGGACACACCGACATCTCCATCCGGCCGATCGGCCTGGGCTGCATGGGAATGTCCCAGTTCTACGGCGACGCCGACGAGGAGGAGTCCGTCGCCACGATCCACGCCGCCATCGACGCCGGCATCGACTTCTTCGACACCTCCGACATCTACGGCGCGGCCAGTGCGGCCACCGGCCAGCCCCAGAAGGGCTTCGGGCACAACGAGGAGCTGCTGGGCCGCGCCGTACGCGGTGTGCGCGACGAGGTCGTCCTGGCGACGAAGTTCGGCGCCCGGCTCGCCCCGGAGGGCGGGGTGGCCTTGGACGGACGCCCCGAGTATGTGGCCGCCGCCTGCGACGCCAGCCTGCGCCGCCTCGGCGTCGACCACATCGACCTCTACTACATCCACCGCCTCGACCCCACCGTGCCGATCGAGGACACGGTCGGCGCCATGGCCGACCTGGTGACCGCGGGCAAGGTGCGCGCCATCGGGCTCAGCGCGGTCGGGCCGGACATACTTCACCGGGCGGCCGCGGTGGCGCCGATCTCGGCTCTCCAGAGTGAGTACTCGCTCTGGGCCCGCGAGGTGGAGCGGGAGGTGCTTCCCACCTGCCGTGAGCTGGGCATCACCTTCGTCCCGTACAGCCCCCTGGGGCGAGCCGCGCTCGCCGGCCGCTTCACCAGCGGCACCTCGTTTTCCGGCGATGACTTCCGCTCCACTCTGCCCAAGTTCCAGGAAGAGAACTTCGCGGAGAACCTCCGCCTCGTCGAGGGGCTGAAGGCGTTCGCCGACGAGCAGGGACACGCCCCTGGGCAGATCGCCCTGGCCTGGCTGCTTGCCCAGCCGTACGACATCGCGCCCATACCCGGCACGAAGCGGGCGGCGTACGCACGCCAGAACGCCGCCGCGACGGCCGTGCCGCTGAGCGCGGACGACCTCGCCTTCCTTACGGCCCTGTTCGACCCCGCGCGGGTGCGTGGCGGGCAGTACGGCGAGCTCAACGTCCGCCCCCAGCACTGATTTGCGCATTCCGACCCTCACAAACGACAAGCGATCGAGGAACCACCATGACCGACGACCAGCAGGAACCCGGCTACGCGGCCGCACTCGACACGGCCGCGCGGCTGCTCGGCAGGCGGCTGGAGCCGTTCCTGGAACCCGGCCCAGGCGAGCCGGCCAACGCGGCGGACTTCACACGCCTGGCCACACTGCACACCTTCGGGGACGCATGGCCACGTACCGACGTTCTCGACACCCGCACCCGCGCCCTCATCTCCGTGACGATCGCCGCCACCCTGGGCACGCTCGAACCGCTGCGCGGACAGCTCCGCATCGCACTCGGCAACGGAGTCACTCCACAAGAGATCGTCGAGGCGTTCATCCACATCGAGGCGTACGCCGGCGCCGCCCGGGCCTTCGACAGCTATCAGATCGCCCGGCAGGTCTTCCAGGAGATCCACGCAGCCGAACAGCCCCGGTGAGAGCCGCGCGCAGTGGTCACCCAGGCCAACCTCAGGTGGCCAGGGTGCTGCTCGCGAAGAGGTTCTCCATGACCGCCGGGGCCGCAGGCCCTGGACCTGCCCATCGTGTCCAAGAACACCGAGAACATCCGCTCCAAGCTCAAACGCCTGGTCAGCCGCGGCATCCTCATCGAGACCGAGCCCGGCTTGTTCGCCCAGCCCCGCCCCTAGCCCAGCAGCCACCCCGCTGACCAGCCCGCCTCTTCCAAACCCAACGCCGGAAGGGGCATCAACTCACAAACCGACCTCTCATCACCGCACACGACTGATGCCGACGCCGCTGGACGCCCGTCGCCGCCCCGGCCGGTGCGCGAGGGCGCCGTCCTGGCCCGCGACCAGGGGTGGCGTGTGGGCGCGGGCCGACGCCGATTTCGCCCGCGAGTCCGCTCCGGCCCGCCGAGGGAAGACCGCTATTGTGAGTTAGAGCCGTACGAATCGGTTCACTCGACTTCAATCATCGCGTAATCGGGTCGAACCACCTTCTCTGGCACGATCTCCGCAACGACCGTCGGCGGCACGAAGGAAAGAGACCGATGGGCATCATCTCGCGCGGCTTCCGCGGCCGGCCCAGGGACGAGGGCGTCAAGCTCCCGCCCGGCCAGTACCTCACGCACGACTTCCCGGTGCTGTCGGCCGGGCCCACCCCGCGCATCCCACTGGACCGCTGGGAGTTCACGATCGACACCGAGGCGGGGCACTCCCACCGCTGGAGCTGGGAGCAACTGCTCGGCCTGCCGGCCGAGACGCCCACCGTCGACCTGCACTGCGTCACCAAGTGGTCCAAGCTCGGCACCGCGTGGAAGGGCGTGTCGCTCGACGTGCTGATGGAGGACGTCGAGACCACCGCCGAGTACGCGCTGGTCCACTCCTACGGCGGCTACACCACCAACCTGCCGGTGGAGGACCTGCTCGACGGCCAGGCATGGATCACCTACCAATACGACGGGGAGGAGCTCGCGCCCGCGCACGGCGGCCCCGCCCGGCTGCTGGTCCCGCACCTGTACCTGTGGAAGTCGGCCAAGTGGGTGCGCGGCATCCGGCTGCTCAACGACGACTGGCCCGGCTTCTGGGAGACCGCCGGCTACCACAACTACGGCGACCCGTGGCGCGAGCAGCGCTACCAGGGCGATTGAACACCCGCCGGCTGACGTGGCGGGCCGCGCGGCTGGTCGGCTCCCGCGCCGAGACCGACGCCGCGCGCACGCTGGTCTTCAAGATCCCCGGCTGGCCCGGCCATCTGCCCGGCCAGCACGTGGACGTGCGGCTGACCGCCGATGACGGCTACAGCACCCAGCGCAGCTACTCGGTGGCCTCCGCCTCCGACGGCGACCTCGTCGAGCTGACCGTGCAGAACGTCCCCGGCGGTGAGGTCTCGCCCTACCTCGCCGAGGTCCTGGAGGTGGGCGACGAGGTGGAGATACGCGGACCGGTGGGCGGCTGGTTCGTGTGGCGCCCCACCGGCGTGGAGCCGGTGCTGCTGGTCGCGGGCGGGTCGGGCATCGTGCCGCTGATGGCGATGATCCGCGCGCGCCGGCAGGCGGGGAGCCGGACGCCCTTCCGCCTGGTCTACTCGGTGCGCGAGCCGCGCCAGCGCTTCTACGCCGATGAACTGCGCCACGCCGGCCCAGGCGACGCCGGGCTCGACGTCGCCTACCTGTACACGCGGTCCGCCCCGGACGGCTGGCCCCGCGCGGCGGGGCGGCTCATGGCGGCCGACCTCGGCGCCCACGGCTGGCCGGCCGGGCTCGCGCCCGACTGCTACGTCTGCGGGCCCACGGGGTTCGTCGAGACGGCCGCCGACATCCTGCTCGCCCTCGGCCACGATCCCCGCAAGATCAGGACCGAACGCTTCGGCCCCACCGGAGGCTGACATGACCCGACCGATCGAAGACGCCTACCAGGACGGCAACGCCCTGGCCGGCCCGCTGCGCGAGATCTTCGCCGTCGACGTGACCGCCGCCGACGGCCGGTGCGCGGGCTGCGGGCTCGCCGGCCCGCTCGCGTCCCTGCGGGTGTACGGGCCCGGCCCGGGCTGGGTGGCCCGCTGCCCCGGGTGCGAAGAGGTCGTCCTACGCCTGGTGCGCGGCCCCGATGCCGCCTGGCTGGACATGCGCGGCACCGTGAGCCTGCGCATCCCGCTGCCCGCCGATCCGCAGGGGACCGCGGGCCCCTGATCCGCGCGAAGCGAGGGCTCACGACGCGCCCGATCAAACACCTGTTCTAGAAACCTGGCGTCCAGGTCTTCCGGAACCGGTGCCGTGGACGGAATACTGACCGTCGGTAACCATTCCGTCCACACCGAAAGGCATCGCGATGACCGTCCTTCTGGCCCTTGGAACCGCGAAGGGGCTGTTCCTGGCCCGCAGTGACGACGACCGCGCGTCGTGGGACGTCACCGGCCCCCACTTCCCCATGACCGGCGTTTACGGTGTGTGCGTGGACAAGCGGGGGCCGGTCCCGCGCCTGCTGGCGGGGGTCAGCAGCTCCCATTACGGGCCGAGCGTCGCCTACAGCGACGACCTGGGCGCCACATGGCACGAGCCCGACCGCCCGCCGGTGGCCTTCCCGCAGGACACCGGCACGGCGCTCGAACGCGTCTGGCAACTGGTCCCCGACCCCTTCCGCCCCGGGCGCGTCTACGCCGGCACGCAGCCCTCGGCCCTTTTCGTCTCCGACGACGGCGGGATGACGTTCGAGCTCGTGCGCTCCCTGTGGGATCACCCGCACCGTCCGCAGTGGCAGGCAGGCTTCGGCGGGCAGGCCATCCACACGATCCTCCCCCACCCCGGCGACCCGTCCTCGCTGCTGGTCGCGATGTCCACCGGCGGCGTCTACCGCAGCGCCGACGGCGGTGGCTCCTGGGCGCCGGCCAACTCCGGCATCCAGGCCACCTTCCAGCCCGACCGTTTCCCCGAGTTCGGCCAGTGCGTGCACAAGGTCGGCAGGGACGCCGGCGACCCCGACCGCCTGTACGCGCAGAACCACCACGGGGTCTACCGCTCCGACGACGGCGGGGCGCACTGGGAGTCCATCGCCGAGGGCCTGCCGAGCGACTTCGGCTTCACCATCGTCACCCACCCGCACCGGCCCGACGTCGTCTACAACTTCCCGCTCGTCGCCGACGCGATGCGCTTCCCGCCCGAGGAGCGCTGCCGCGTCTACCGCTCGCAGGACGCCGGCAAGAGCTGGGAGGCGCTGTCCGACGGCCTGCCGTCCGAGCCGTTCTACCCGGCCGTGCTGCGCGACGCCATGTGCACCGACGACGCCGACCCCGCGGGCGTCTACTTCGGCACCCGGTCAGGCGAGGTCTACGCCAGCCCCGACGAGGGCGACTCATGGGCGCTGGTCGCCTCCCACCTTCCCGATGTGCTCTGCGTCCGGGCAGCGGTGGTCTGACCGATGGCGGTAACCGTTCTAGTGCCCTCCACGCTGCGCGGCGAGGTCGACGGCGTCAAGGCGCTCAGCGTGGACGCCACGGGCACGCTGCGCGCGGTGCTGGACGAGGTGGGCCGGCGCTGGCCCCGCCTCGAACGGCGGGTGCGCGACGAGCAGGGCGCTCTGCGGCGTTACATGAACGTCTACATCGACGGGGTCGACTGCCGCTCCATCGGCGGCTCGGATGCCCCTGTGCCCGGTGAGGCGGAAGTCCACCTCCTCCCCAGCGTCGCAGGCGGCTGACCTCACGCAGGCCGGCACCCGGCCGGCCCCTGCACGGTCATCCTCCATGCCAGTCCCGGACGGCTGCTCTCTTGCAGTAGACGACGGCCGACCTCGGTCCGGCGCGCACGGCTGGCCGGCGCAGACGGGTGAGGTCTGGCGGTGGCGGCTGAGGTCTGGCGGTGGCAGAGGGGTGCCCTGGCAAGGGCGGGATGCCGGTGTCCGAAAACGGCCGGCCGTCGGCTGACCTCGGACCGGAGCGGGCGGCTGACGTCTGGTAGCGGCGGAAGGGCGCCCCTGGCAAGGGCGGGATGCCGATGTCCGGAAACGGCGATGCGGCCGGAGCCGTGTGGGCTCCGGCCGCATCAGGATCACGGCTCTGGTGGGGCTCAGCCCCAGGGAGTGTTGCCAGTCTTGTCGGGGGTCAGGCTCAACCCCACCACCGAAGTCAGAGTGTCGATGAGGGTTTGAGGTGAGGCGGTGGTCCCGACGTACTCGCTCATTGCGCTGACCCCTCGTCCATGGCGGTTCTGGCGTTGTGCCGTCCCGCCGTCGCACTAGTGAAGCTATTCGCGCCCGCTATTCACTCCCTATCGGTACGCTTCTCATGCAGGAAAACAGGCTCATGCAGCAGGTTGTCGCCCCCTATTCGAAGTATTCCGATATTTCAGGATGGTTTCCCCTGACTCATATCGGTAACACCATCACCGCCATTCCGGTCAACCCGATACCGCCACGAAACATTGTTCCGGTGACGGTGGAATATCCCTCGGTCAAGTGACCCTGGACCACCCCCGAGACAAGGCCGGCCACCGGAAGGTGAAAGGCCGACGAGCCGGTACCCGCCGACCGCACCTGCGGCAGGCACCGGCTCGCCGGGCGACACGCCGGTCCGGATCCGGCGCCACGGGCCCGGCCCCGAAGGGCCGGGCCACCGGGCGGCGGCTCCTGAACCGGCAGCTCAGGATGGTCGCGATCACTCAGACGGGCACGTACGTCCCCGCTCCTCGTCCTCGGACCGCCCATGGCGATGCGGAGCGGTTCGTCCGACGGCCCTCACTGCTGATCACGGCGCCGGGTGCACCAGCATGTGGACGCGGAGGAGGAATCTCCGTCGGCCGCGGAAGGTCCAGGGCATCCGACGCAGCCCATGCCGCGCACGCAGACGCCGGGCCGGCGCGGCACGGGGCGTGCCGTGGAAGCGGTGCGACCCCCACGTGCGGCGGCCTCCCGTCGCGCCTCGGCGATCTCCTCCTCCCAGAGGGCCACGTGCTGCTCCCACAGGTAGGTGTGATCGCCGAGGGAGACATGCCGGGACGCCTCCGGCCGGGGCGTTTCCCCGTCACCCGGTTCCGCCGGGGCGGACCGGTCCCGGTGTGAGGTCACGTCCTCTCCGCGCCACGACCGTCGCCGGTCATCGGAGTACGCCTCCCCCGCCACCGGACGGTCTTCGTGGCCGGGAGCGCCATTGCCCGGCCACGAAGAACCACCCTGCCCCGGGACCACGTTCTGCGGCGCCGGACGGTCCGAAGAACCCGGCACGTCATGCCCTGCCCACGGACGACTCTCGCCCGGGAACCCGTCCTTGGGCACCGCCTGCTCCCCAAGACCGAATGCGCCACCACCCGGCCCTGGACGACCGCTCTCGCCCGGGAACACATCCCTCGGCCCCGGCTGTCCTCCGAGGCCGGGGGCGCCATCGCCCGACCGCGGACGACGACTCTCCCCCGGGAACCCGTCCTTGGACCCCGCCTGCTCCCGAAGACCGAATGCGCCACCACCCGGCCCTGGACGACCGCTCTCGCCCGGGAACTCGTCCTTGGGCACCGGCTGTCCTCCGAGGCCGGGGGCGCCATCGCCCGGCCACGGACGACGACTCTCGCCCGGGAACTCGTCTTTGGGCACCGGCTGCTCTCCGAGGCCGAATGCGCCGTTACTCGGCCGCGGCCGACCGTCCTCACCTGGGAACGCTTTCCTCGGGGTCGAGGGCCGCCTCGGCGAGGGGCCGTCCTGACCGCGGCGGGAAGGCCGGCTCGGGTCCGGGAACACCTCGCCGGGCGCGGAGAAGATCCCGGGCCGGAACGCGTCCTGGTCGGGACGTGGCAGCCGGCGCCGGTCGGCAGCGGCCTCGTCGTTCCCGCCCGGCGGGAGATGGTCGTCATCCGGGGTGGGGTGATGTGTCCACTCGGTCGGGTCCTGCTCCCACCAAGGCGGTTCCTCTTCCCAGCGCTCGTGGTGGTCGTCGCGTGGAGACATGGTCATCCTCATCGGTTGCGCGGAAGATTCGGACCGCCGGCTCGCCCGCCGCGCGGCGCCGGCCCGCCGTCCCGGACGGGGACGGAGGGCCGGGCCCGCGCGGCGGGCCGGGCGGTCTAGGGCCACCAGGCGAGTCCCAGGAGGAAGGACCTGCCGGAGCCGGGGGGCTCCTGGCGATGGTCGTCCTCGCCGGCCGGCCGATCGGCGTGCGCGTCGTTGTCGGCGGACGGCTCAGGCCGCCGCCTGTCTTCTTCTTCACCCCTGCCGCGATCCGGCCCCGGAGAACCCGCGGCCGGACCATCCGGGTCCGCCGCACGTTCTTCCTCACCGAAGCCACTCGGATCCCGCGGGGAGAGCCCCTCACCCGGAACCGGCTCCGTACGACGAGTGCCGGGGGCCGCAGGACGGCCTGCCCCGTTGGGGGTGGGGTGGTCCCGATCGGCGGGGTTGGGCGGGGGACGTTGGAAGGGCCCGCCGCCGGGCGGCTCCGGGGGGCGTGGGAGCACGCCGCGGGCCGCCCCTGGAGGGTCCTGATGGAACGGTTCCTCTCCGGGCTCGCCCGGGTCCCGGTGAAGGACCACCTCGTCCTGGTCCCGCGGGCCGCCGCCGTTCCCCGGAGGGGGGACAGGGGCGGAAGGGTGACCCAGGCGGTCGCGCGGCTCGCCCGCCTGGGGTTCGCCCTCAGCGCCGCCGTTCCCCGAACGGGGGACGGAGGCGGAAGAGTGACCCAGGCGGTCGCGCGGCTCGCCCGCCTGGGGGTCATCGTCGGCGCGACCGCGGTCGTCGCCGTATCGGGGATTCGTGCTCTCGTCCATGCCCATGGTGACCTTCGGTACCGGCGTCCTGTCGTCTGATGCTGCGCTGGTGGGGGCCGCCGCTCTCACGTGCGGCGGGAAGGGCCGTCAGGCGAAGAGCTTGTCCAGCCAGTCCTGCCAGGCCTGCTCGACCTTCCTCGGGTCGACCTTGTCGGTGAAGATGTGGTGCGCCACCACGACCGTGTCTTGCTGGCCCCGGATGAACCGGTACAACCCATCGCCGGTCCGCACTCCCAGGAAGTCCGGCGCCACATAATCGGCCACCCCCTCGATCGGCGCGAAGCCCTCCGGCGTCAACCGCACCCGATCGCCCTGAACGACCTTCCCCGACAATCCCAGACCACGCTCCAGCACCGACCACACCGGCTCCACCCCGCCGCCACCCGGCCGCGCCGCGAACACCACCAGCGCGAACTGACCGGGAAAATGCGTCAGATACTGATCCAGCGTGTGCAGATACATGTCCCAGCCGCGCTCCAACGCCTCCACCTCCGCCTGCCATCCATCACCCAGAACACCGCTCTGCACGAGCCGCAGCACCGTTCCGCCCTGTTCGCGCCCCTCGATCAGGAACTCGAAGGCCATGAACGTGCCGTCCTCGCCCTCGGCTCCCCGGAACTCGAACCGCCTCCCCGGCTCCCACGCCGTCACCGTCGCCTCCACCGGGAAGTCACCGAAGAACTGCACCGCCTTGCCGCCCACCCACGGCTCGACCTCGTTGCGGCCCAGGAACCAGGAGTTCAACCCCGGCCCGCTGGCCACCGCCTCCCACACCTGCTCGGCGCTCGCCCGCAGCTCGATCTTCTTGCGCACTTCGAACGGATGCGTCATCACGGGGTCCCTTCAGGCTCGAGGTCTGTCTCACTTGGCACGTAGGGGTGCATCGCCACGATCAGGCGGTGTACGCGGCCGCCATCGGCCGACTCGTCGTGGTATTCGCCGGCCAGGGCCGTGACCGCCTCGGCCAGCCGGGTGGCGAACGCGGCACGGTCGGCGGCCGAGGCGAAACGCACCTCACCGTCGATGGTGAAGGTCGGCACCCGCCTGCGGGCCTTGGCCGCGGCGACGACGAGTCTTCCCACGTCGCGCACGAGCCGCGAGGCGACGGCGAGCAGCCAGCGCGCCGAGAGCGCGTCCGGCGAGCGCGCCGGATCGGGCGCCACCGCCGCCAGTGCCACCGGCGAGATGACGTAGGAGGCCGCCGTGGCCCGCATCACCCGTTCGGTCACATTGCCCTTGCGCCGCTCCTCCGCCAGCTCGACCAGGCCGTGCCGCTCCAGCGCCTTGAGGTGGTAGTTCACCTTCTGGCGCGGCAGTCCGACCCGCCCGGCCAGCGTCGCGGCCGAAGCGGGTTCGGCCAGCTCGGCCAGCAGCCGGGCCCGCACCGGGTCCAGCGAGACCTGGGCCGCCGCCGCATCTTCGATCACCGCAACTTCGAACATGACACAACGGTCTCACCGACAAACGAAGTTGTCAAGACTGTCTAAGTTGTCGGATCGCGGGGGCGATGGCGAAACGGACTCGAGCGTCCCGCATTGGGTAGAGGTGGGTGATGTTCATCTTGTTCGGGCTCCGCACGACCATCCACCCGCTCGGCACGCTCCGCTCCGCCTGCCGGGTCTGCGGCACCGTGGCGGCCCAGATGCTGTCAGAACGGGTGACCCGCTTCAGCCTGTTCTTCGTCCCGCTGTTCCGGCTGCGCACCAGGTACGCGGCGCAGTGCACGGCGTGCGGCGCGACGTACGGCCTGTCGCGGCAGGAGGCGACCCGCTCGGCCATCCTGTGACGCGGCGCGACGCGCGGCCGGTTTCCCGTGGCGGCGGTCGCGGAATGCTCACGCCATGACCGTCGAGCACACCTCCCCGGCCGCGATGCTGGCCGTGGCGCTGGAAGAGGCCAGGAAGGGGTTCGCCGAGGGCGGGGTCCCCGTCGGCGCGGCGCTGTTCGGACCGGACGGGCGGCTGCTCGGCCGGGGCCGCAACCGCCGGGTGCAGGACGGCGACCCGTCGGTCCACGGCGAGACCGCCGCCTTCCGCGACGCCGGCCGGCAGCGCACCTACCACGGGACCACCATGGTGACGACGCTGTCACCCTGCTGGTACTGCAGCGGCCTGATCCGGCAGTTCGGCATCACCGGCCTGGTCGTCGGCGAGAGCCGCACGTTCACCGGTCAGCACGAGTGGCTGGCCCGCCACGGCGTCCACGTGGTCGTGCTCGACTCCGCCGAATGCGCCGAGCTGATGACGGCGTTCATCGGCGAGCACCCGGAGCTGTGGTACGAGGACATCGGCCAGGACACCTGACCCCTCCGCCGGCGGAAGGATCAGGCCGGCGAGCACGGCCCGGCGTCGCGGCGTCCCGGCTCCGAGACCGCGTCGCGGCCGTACGGTGCCGGCAGGCGACGGGGAGGCCGGGACTCAGGCGTCGCGGGAGGCGGTGGCCTGCCTGGCGGGGACCGCGGACGCGGCCGGGGCGGCGACGACCGGTGCGCCGACGGGCGCGGCGGGCCCGTCGGTGACGGGCAGGTGGATGATGAAGCGGCTCCCGCCGGTGTAGGCGAGGTCCAGCTCGATGCGCCCGCCGTGGTAGGCGGCGATCTTGCGGCAGATCGCGAGCCCGATGCCGGTGCCCTCGTAGGCGTCGCGGGTGTGCAGCCGCTGGAAGATCAGGAAGATCTTGTCGGCGTACTTGGGCTCGATGCCGATGCCGTTGTCGGTCACCGTGATGCGCCACTCGTCGCCGCCCTGCTCGCCGCCGCCCTGCTCGCCTTCGACCCGCTCGGCGTCGACCCGCACGACGGGGGCGCGATCGGGATGGCGGAACTTCAGCGCGTTGCCGATGAGGTTCTGCCAGAGCATCACCAGTTGGGTGCGGTCGCCGGTGATCTCCGGTAGCTCGCCCACCTCGACGGTGCCGCCGGTGTCCTCGACCCGGACCGCGAGGTTGCGCACGGCCAGCTCCACGGTCTCGCTGAGCTTCAGCCGCGTGAACTCGACGTTCAGTCTGCCGATGCGTGAGAAGGTCAGCAGCTCGTTGATGAGCGTCTGCATGCGCTTGGCGCCGTCGACGGCGAAGCCGATGTACTGCTTGGCCCGCTCGTCCAGCCGGTCGCCGTAGCGCTGCTCCAGCATCTGGGTGAAGCTCGCGATCTTGCGCAGCGGCTCCTGCAGGTCGTGACTGGCGACGTAGGCGAACTGCTCGAGCTCGCCGTTGGAGCGCCGCAGCTCCTCCGTCTGCCGCTCGAGCATCTCGCGCGACTGGCGGGTCTCCTCCAGCTCCGTCACGATGCGCACCCGCATCGCCTCGATGTCCAGGGCCAGTTCGGCGACGTCGGAGGGGCCGCCGGTGTCGACGTGGTGGCCGAAGTCGCCCGCCGTGACCCGCCGCGACGCGGCGCGCAGGCGCTCCAGCGGCCGGAAGACCACCAGCCGGAGCAGCACCGCGAGCGCGATGATGGTGAGCAGGAAGAAGACGATGATGCCGCTGAAGCTGACGTTTCTGACCGTGCGCGCGGAGCTCAGCTCGGCGCGGGCGGCCTGACGGGTCCGCAGCCACGCGGCGTCCTGCGCGTCGAGCGCGGACCGCAGGGTGTCGAACGCGCGGCGGCCCGCCTCGGTGCGCTCGGCCGACACCTTGTCGAACCCGTCGCGCCGGACGCTGGCGATCAGCGGCTCGGCGTAGCGGGCGCGCCACTCGGCGCTCAGCCGCTCGACCTCGGTCAGCTCGTGCAACGGCGGCGCGCCGGGCGCGAGCCCGCGCACGGCCGCGGCCGTCCGCCGCTCGGCGGCCTGCCCGGCGACGTAGGGCCCGAGGAAGTCCTCCTTGCCGGTGAGCAGGAAGCCGCGGACGCCGGTCTCCTGGTCGACGAGCGCGGTCCTGATGCGCTCGGACTCGATGCGCGCCGGGGAGATCACGTCGGTCAGGCGGTTGGAGACCTCCGTCGTGTGACGCAGGACGACCGAGCCCGCCAATGCGGACAGCGCCAGCAGGACGACCATGACGACCAGCACCAAGGCGAACCACGCCTGGGCGCTCCAGCGAGCTCTCATAGGGTGCCCGAAACGACCCTGACGATGGCGGACATGCAAGGCATCGTAGCTTTCCCCCAGCGTGCTCCGGACCGTACGTCCCCGCGCCGCGCGTCTGTCGTCACAGCGGGCATGGAGACCGGTCCGGCCGGGCCGCGCGGCCGTGGGGCCCGGTGGAATAACCGGTACGGTGACGACGCTTAGGTCGTTGAAACTTCAACAATAAGAAGGATGATGAGGGCGATGCAGTTCGGGATCTTCAGCGTGGGCGACGTCACCACCGACCCGACCACCGGCACGACGCCGAGCGAGCACGAGCGCATCAAGGCGATGGTCGCCATCGCCCTGAAGGCGGAGGAGGTCGGCCTGGACGTCTTCGCCACCGGCGAGCACCACAACCCGCCCTTCGTCCCCTCCTCCCCGACCACGATGCTCGGCTACATCGCGGCGCGCACCGAGCGGATCATCCTGTCCACCGCCACCACCCTGATCACCACCAACGACCCGGTGAAGATCGCCGAGGACTTCGCCATGCTCCAGCACCTGGCCGGCGGGCGCGTCGATCTGATGATGGGCCGCGGCAACACCGGCCCGGTCTACCCGTGGTTCGGGCAGGACATCCGCCAGGGCATCCCGCTCGCGATCGAGAACTACGCGCTGCTGCACCGCCTCTGGCGCGAGGACGTCGTCGACTGGCAGGGCCGGTTCCGCACGCCGCTGCAGGGATTCACCGCGACACCGCGCCCGCTGGACGGCGTCCCGCCGTTCGTCTGGCACGGCTCGATCCGCAGCCCCGAGATCGCCGAGCAGGCGGCCTACTACGGCGACGGGTTCTTCGCCAACAACATCTTCTGGCCCAAGGAGCACTTCATCCGGCTGATCGGTCTCTACCGCGAGCGCTTCGCCCACTACGGGCACGGCGCTCCCGATCAGGCCATCGTCGGTCTCGGCGGCCAGGTGTTCATGCGCAGGAACTCCCAGGACGCGGTGCGCGAGTTCCGGCCGTACTTCGACAACGCCCCGGTGTACGGCCACGGCCCCTCGCTGGAGGAGTTCACCGAGCAGACCCCGCTCACGGTGGGCAGCCCGCAGGAGGTCATCGACAAGACGCTGACCTTCCGCGAGTCGTTCGGCGACTACCAGCGCCAGCTGTTCCTGATGGACCACGCCGGCCTGCCGCTGAAGACCGTCCTGGAACAGCTCGACATCCTCGGCGAGGAGGTCGTCCCGGTGCTGCGCAAGGAATTCGCCTCCGGCCGGCCGGCCCAGGTGCCGGACGGGCCCACCCACGCCGCCCGCGTCGCCCACCGCGACGCCGAGGCGGCGGCCCAGGAACCCCAGGTCACCACCGGACCCTCCTCCTGAACCTCCGCACGCCCACGAGGCACGGGTCCCCGGCCCTCGGGCGCCATTCCCCGCCGGAGTAGCGCCCCTCGAACCCCGCCTCAGAACCGGTCACTCGAGCCCGTAGTCACGCCCGGCCACTCGAACCCGGCCTTTAGAACCGGCCATTCCAGCCCGGGCCCTGGAACCGCCCACGCGGGCCCCGTCCGAGAACCGGACTTGGGCCCCGTCCCGCCTCCTGACCGGCGTCGATCCGCCCGGACGCCGGTCCCTTCCCCGCCATCCCCCGACCTCCGGGAGCACCCCATGAAGCCGTTGAAGCTCGTCGCCGTGTCCGCGGGCCTCGGTCTGCCGTCCTCGACGCGCCTGCTCGCCGACCGTTTGACCGAGGCCGCCCGCGCCCGGCTGACGCAGGACCGGGAGGTGGAGGTGCGCGTTGTGGAACTGCGCGAACTGGCCGGCGACATCGCCGCCAATCTGGTGACCGGCTTTCCCTCCCCGGCGCTGGACGAGGCGCAGCGGGCGGTGGGCGAGGCCGACGGCCTGATCGCCGTCACCCCGATCTTCACCGCCTCCTACAGCGGGCTGTTCAAGTCGTTCGTCGATGTGCTGCCGAACACCGCGCTGGCCGGCAGGCCGGTGCTGATCGCGGCGACCGGCGGCACGGCCCGGCACTCGCTGGCGCTGGAGCACGCCATGCGCCCGCTGTTCGCCTACCTGCGCGCGGTGGTCGTGCCGACCGCGGTGTACGCCGCCTCCGAGGACTGGGGCTCGGCCGGGGACGAGCGCACCGAGGGCCTGGCGGCCCGCGTCGCCCGCGCGGGCGGCGAGCTGGCCGACCTGATGCTGCGCCGGCCCCCGGCCGCAGAGCCGGTCGAGGAGCTCATCCCCTTCGAACAGCAGCTGGCGGCGCTGCGCCCCTGATCCGGCTCCGTCCGTCGGCCCGCGCCGTCGTCCAGCGACAGGCGCCCGTGCCTGCCGGGGACGGCGCCGGCGACCACCGCCCGTCCAGTGACAGGCGCCCGTCCGATGACGGGTGCCCGCCGGAGACCGGCGTCCGCCCGAAGGTCACCACCCGCCCGTGACCGGCGTCGGTCCGGTGACCACCCGTCCAATGACCACCGCCCACCCGGGTGACCGGTGTCCGTCCGCGAAGCCGCGCCGCCGTGCGTGCCGTCCTGCCATGATGGACCGATGCGAAAGCGGACCACGCAGGCCACGCAGGCCACGCCGGCGACGGCTGCCACCCGGGCCACGCGGAAGGAGGCGCCCGCCGAGCCTCGTGCCGCCGGCTACCTGATCGAGCAGGAGCTGCGCGCCGGAGGGGCTCGTGTCATCGCCGGGGTGGACGAGGTCGGCCGCGGCGCGTGGGCCGGTCCGGTCGTGGTGTGCGCCGCGGTCACCGACCTCGGCCCGCCGCCCGAGCTGCCCGGCCGCGGCGGGACGACGGTGCGGCTCACCGACTCCAAGCTGCTGGCGCGCACCCACCGCGAGGCGTTCGCCGAGGCGCTGCCCGGCTGGCTGACCTGCCACGCGATCGGCGCGTCGAGCGCCGAGGAGATCGACGAGGTGGGCATGACCGAGGCGTTGCGCCGGGCCGCGTCCCGGGCGCTGTCGGCCCTGCCCGTGCGTCCGGACGCGGTCATCCTGGACGGCAAGCACGACTTCCTGCGGGCGCCGTGGCGGGTGCGCTGCGAGGTCAAGGCCGACCTGCGGTCGGTCAGCGTGGCGGCGGCGTCGGTGCTGGCCAAGGTGCACCGCGACCGGCTGATGGCCGAGCTGTCCCCCGGGCATCCGGCCTACGACTTCGCGGGCAACGCCGGCTACCCCTCCCCCGTCCACCAGGCGGCGCTGGCCGAGCACGGCCCGACGCCGCACCACCGCCTGAGCTGGTCCTACCTGGACGACCTGCCCAAGTGGCGGCACCTGCGCAGGCACCGCGACCCGCTCGCCGCCTCCGGCCAGCTCACTCTGCTCTAGCCGGCGGTTCCCGACCGGCCGCGCGCCGCAGGAAGCCGACCACCGTGCGGGCGGCGGGCAGCGGCGCGGGCGGGAGCACCGCCGACACGGTCCGGCACGGCGCCGGCTCACCGAGCGGGCGCAGCGCGAGCCCGTCCGGCACGGCCCACGCGGCGATGGAGGGAACCAGCGTGACGCCGAGCCCGGCCGCGATGAACCCGAACTTCCCCGTCCACTCGGCGATCTTGAGCGTGCGCGGGGTGAAGCCGGCGCGGGCGCAGGCGTCCGCGAGCATGGTGCGCTGCCCGGGAGGCGGCGCCTCCAGCCAGGTCTCCTCGCGCAGGTCGCGCAGGTCGACGTGGCCGGCCGCCGCGAGCGGATGGCCGCCGGGCAGCGCGACGAGCAGCTCGTCCCGCACCAGCTCGACGAACTCCAGGTCCTCGTCGTAGGGGAGCCCTGAGGGGTAGTCGCTGACCACCGCGACGTCCAGGCTGCCCTCACGCATGCGGCGCAGCAGCGTGCCGCTCTGTCCCTCGGCGGGAACCATCTCGACGTGCGGGAACTCCCGGCGGAAGGCGCTCAGCGCTGCTGGGACCAGCGCGACGTTGGCGGTGGCGAACGCCCCGAGGCGGACGCGCCCCCGGTAGCCGCCGTGGATGCCCGCCAGGTCGTCCGCGGCCCTGGCCAGGCGGTTGAGCACGGCCCGCGCGTGCTGCCACAGCAGCTCCCCGGCCGGGGTCGGCCGCACGCCCCGGGGGAGCCTTTCGAACAGCGGCCCGCCCGCCTGCCGCTCCAGGGACGCGATGCGGCGCGAGACCGCGGACTGGGTGTAGGCGAGCTCACCGGCCGCGGCCGTGAACGAGCCCCTGCGTGCGACGGCGTCGAGCAGGCGCAGTGCGTCGATGTCGAACACATTCCTCCAGCGCATGGGATACATGCAATCTAGTCGCTGGTGGAATGCTTGGCGCTTCTCTACGGTCGAGCCCGTGATTGCCTTTCTCGGACTGGGACGCATGGGCGTCCCCATGGCCCGGCGACTCGTGGAGGCCGGGCACGACGTGACGACGTGGAACCGCACCCCGCGGACGGTGCCGGGCGCGCGAACCGCCGCCTCGCCGGCCGAGGCCGTGACGGAGGCGGAACTGGTCATCACGATGCTCAGCGACCCGCCCGCGGTGACGCACGTGCTCGGCCTGGCGGCGCCCGGGCTGCGGGAGGGGACGCTCGTGGTCGAGATGTCCACCATCGGCCCCGGCGCGGTGGCCGCCCTGCGCGACGTGCTCCCCGCGAGCGTTGCCCTGGTGGACGCGCCGGTGCTGGGCAGCGTGGACCCGGCGCGCGAGGGCACGCTCACCGTCCTGGCCGGCGGGTCCCCCGGCGACCTGGCGCGGTGCCGCAAGGTGCTGGAGGTCTTCGGGCACGTGCGGGAGATCGGCGGCCCCGGCGCCGGGGCGGCGATGAAGCTGGCCGTGATGAGCGCGGTGGTGCCCGCCCAGGTGCTGCTGGCCGAGACGGTCGCCTACGCCCGCGCGGCGGGGGTGGACACCGGGGCGCTGCTGGACGTGCTCGGCGCCAGCCCGCTCGCCGCCCTGGCCGAACGGGTGCGCCCCGCGGTGGAGGGCACGCGCGCCGAACGCCGCTACGGGCTCGGCCTCGCGGCCAAGGACCTCGCGCTCGCCGCGCACCCCGTCCAGACGCTCGCGGGGGCGGCGGGGAGCCGGCTGGACGCGGCGGTCGCCGCCGGCCTCGGCGGCGAGGACCTGACCGCCGTGTTCCCCCACATCGCCGGCGGCCCGGCGCCGCGCGCGCGTGCCGGGGTGGACAAGCTCAACCCCGCCTCGGTGCCCGCCACCAACGGGCGCTACTCCCACGCCACGCGGGCCGGCGACCTGCTGTTCGTCTCCGGCCAGGTGGCGCTGGACGCCGAGGGCAACGTGATCGGCGAGGACGACATGACCGCGCAGTCGGAGCAGGTGATGGAGTACCTGTCCCGCATCCTCGCCGACCAGGGCTGCACGTTCGACGACGTGACCCATATCAGGACGTTCCTCACCGACATGTCCCGCCTGCGGGAGCACGCCGCCGTGCGCACACGCCACATCACCGGCGAGCCCCCCGCCAGCACGACCGTGGAGGTCTCCCGCCTGTTCCGCCCAGGCCTGCTGGTCGAGGTGGAACTCACCGCCGTCATCCCCCCGGCCGCCGCCGGATAGCGCGGCCTCACCAGGGGGCTGGCGGGGACCTTCCGCGTGAGGACGTCCGTTCCTGGAGGAGAGGCGCGCCCGGCCGGTCAGGAGCCGGCGGCGGGGGCCAGGAGGTCGGCGGTGTGGGTGAGGGTGGGGCCGAGGGGGGCGTCGACGGTGAGGTCGGCGTAGTCGTCGCCGCGGGTGGGGCCCTGGTTGACGATGGCGACCGGGACGCCCAGCTTGGCGGCCCTCAGCACGAACCGGCGTCCGGACATGACGCTGAGGGACGAGCCGAGGACCAGCAGCAGCCGGGCGCGTTCGACGAGCGCGAAGCACGCGTCGACGCGGTCCCGCGGAACGGTCTCGCCGAAGAAGACCACGTCGGGCTTGAGCATCCCGCCGCCGCACGCCCGGCAGGCGGCGGGGACGAACGCCTCGACGGCCTCGCCGGGCAGTTCGACGTCACCGTCGGGGTTGACGGCGGTGACCAGGGCGCCGAACCGGGGGTTCGCCTCCCGCAGGCGGCGGTCCAGCTCCTCGCGCGGGGTCGTGTCACGGCAGTCGAGGCAGACGACGCGGTGCAGGCTGCCGTGCAGCTCGATCACGCTCCGAGCGCCGCCGGCCTGGTGCAGGCCGTCGACGTTCTGGGTCACCAGGCCGGACACCAGGCCGCGCCGCTGGAGGCGGGCGACCGCGTGGTGCCCGGCGTTCGGCCTGGCCCGCGCCATGGACCGCCACCCGGCGTGGCTGCGCGCCCAGTAGCGGCGCCGGGCGGCCGGGTCGCCGGTGAAGGCCTGGTAGGTCATCGGGGTGTGCCGGCGCAGGGCGCCGCTCGGCCCCCGGTAGTCGGGGATGCCCGACTCGGTGGAGATGCCGGCCCCGGTCAGGACCACCACGTCGCCCTCGGCCAGGAACTTCGCCAGCATGCCCGCGCCCTCGTTCACCCCTCCATGGTGCCCCACGCCCGCGTCCGGGCGGAAATCCTGCGGGTGAACAGCATTCCGCCTGTTCGCCACGCTGAGGTGGGTCAGACGGGCGCGATCACCATGGTTCAGGCGATCTTGCGGCGGTAGGTGGCCATGGCGGCGATGTAGGCGACGACGAGGATGCCGGCACACCAGGCCAGGGCGATCCAGATGTCAGTGCCGACCGGCCGCTCTGTGAACAGGTCGCGGATGGCGTTGACGATGGAGGTCACCGGCTGGTGCTCGGCGAAGGCGCGCACCGGGCCGGGCATGGTGGCGGTGGGCACGAAGGCCGAGCTGAGGAACGGCAGGAAGATCAGCGGGTAGGAGAACGCGCTCGCGCCGTCCACGGACTTCGCCGACAGGCCGGGGATGACGGCGATCCACGTCAGCGCCAGGGTGAACAGGACCAGGATGCCGGCGACGGCGAGCCACGCCGGCACTCCCGCCGCCGAGCGGAACCCCATGAGCAGGGCGACGAGCACGACGACCACGAGCGAGATCAGATTGGCGACCAGCGAGGTCAGCACATGTGCCCACAGGACGGACGACCGGGCGATCGGCATGGAGTGGAAGCGCTCGAAGATGCCGCTCTTCATGTCCATGAACAGCCGGAACGCGGTGTAGGCGATGCCTGAGGCGACCGTGATGAGCAGAATGCCGGGCAGCAGGTAGTTCACATACGATTCCGCCCCTGTCTTGATCGCGCCGCCGAACACGTAGACGAACATCAGCATCATGGCGATCGGCATGATCGTGGTCGTGATGATGGTGTCCACGCTGCGCGTGATGTGGCGCAGCGATCGTCCCAGCAGGGCCGCGGTGTCACCGAGAAAATGCCTGGTCATCGTCGCTCCTCACTCGTCCGTGCCGAGATGGCGTCCGGACCGCTCCCGCCGTGCTCGCCGTGCTCGCCGTTCTTGCCGCCGCCGCCGACGAGGGTGAGGAAGACGTCCTCCAGGGTCGGCTGCTTCTCGACGTATTCCACCTTGGCCGGCGGGAGCAGTCGCTTCAGTTCGGCCAGGGTGCCGTTCACGATGATCCGGCCCTCGTGCAGGATCGCGATCCGGTCGGCGAGCTGCTCGGCCTCGTCCAGATACTGCGTCGTGAGCAGCACCGTCGTACCACGCGCGGCGAGTTCCTTGACGGCCCGCCACGCCTCGATGCGCGCCTGGGGATCGAGCCCGGTCGTCGGCTCGTCGAGGAAGACGACCGGCGGATCGCCGACGAGGCTCATCGCGATGTCCAGGCGGCGGCGCATGCCACCCGAATACGTCGACACCTTCCGCGCGCCCGCGTCGGTCAGCGAGAACCGTTCCAGCAGGTCATCGGCGATCCGGCCTGGATCCTTCAGGTGCCGTAACCGGGCGAGCAGCACGAGGTTCTCCCGCCCGCTGAGGATCTCGTCCACGGCCGCGAACTGCCCGGTGAGGCTGATGGACTCCCGCACGTCCGCGGCCTGCGTGGCGACGTCGAAGCCGTTGACGCGCGCCTTTCCCGCATCTGCCTTCAGCAGCGTGGACAGGATTCTCACGACCGTGGTCTTCCCCGCCCCGTTCGAGCCGAGCAGGGCGAAAATGCCGCCCCGCGCCACGTCGAAATCGACGCCGCGCAGCACCCGCAGTTGTTTGTACGACTTCTCCAGGCCCTGCACCCGGATCGCGGGGCCCTGAATCCGATCGGCTGTCATTCCGATATCCGTTCTCTGTTTCGTCACGACTTGTCACCCGCGGCCAGATCGGCGGCGCGGTCGATGGCGTGGGTGAGCCGTTCCCGCTCGCGGCTGATCCACTGACCCTCCGGGTAGTTGCGGAGGAACGCCTCGGCGAACTCGACCGGGTCCTCCCCGACGACCTCGCGGACCGGAGTCCCGTTCGCCGCGCTCTGCTCGAACAGGTCGGCGAGATCGTCCAGCATCGCCAGCAGGCTGTCCGCCTTTCCCGGCCCGAAGAACAACATGTACCGCTGCAGCGCGTCGATCGCCGTGTGGTAGTCCGCGGGAAGCCGCTCCGTGCGCGCCTTGTACTGCCGGTAGCGTTTTTTCTGCTCGAACGGTCCGGTGACCAGCTCCAGGTACCGCAGGTAGCGATTCTTCTGCTCGATCGGATCCGTGGTCATTTTCCATTACCTCCGTCGCGGAGCTGTTCGAGCCGTTCGGCGAGAAAACTCCAGGTCTTCCAGAACTCTTCGAGATACTCCCGTCCCTGAGCGTTCAGGGAATACACCTTGCGCGGCGGCCCTTTCTCGGACGGAACCTTCTGCACGTCGACGAGACCGCGCTGCTCGATCCTGATGAGCAGCGCGTAGACGGTGCCTTCGGCGATGTCGGAGAAGCCCTGGTCGCGCAGCCACGCCGTGATCTCGTAGCCGTACGCGGACCGGCCGGACAGGATCGCGAGGACGATGCCCTCCAGCGTCCCCTTGAGCATCTCCGTCACCAGCTTGCCCATGAGGCATCCCTCCAGCTACTTGGTGACACTAGCTACTGGTACATAGTAACGCTGAATAGCGACGGCGCAAGCCCGCGTGGCTCCGGTCGCCCCGTAGATGGCCGGCGGCCTCTCCGCTGGGCACGGGCCGCCTCGGAACAGGGAGTAAGTGGGATGCAAGGGAGCTTTCAGGGGGTTCGCCCAGACTCTGCGGAGGAGATGCCTGAGGGGGTGGAGCCATGCGAACGCGCTTACGGATGGCGGCGGCGGGGCTGAGCTTGGCGGGAATGGCCGTGGTGCCGGGGGTCACCGGGGTGGCCCCGGCGGAGGCGGAGCGCGGGGTGGCGGTCGGCACGCGGCTGGCGGCCCGCACCGATCCGGCGGTGCAGCTGATCGAGACCGACTACGCCGCGACCGTCACCGTGCCGTCGCCCAAGGCCAAGAAGGCGTTCTCCGCGCTGTTCGACGCGGCCGCCCGGCACGCCAAGGCGGGGCGCATCCCCGCCGACCACCAGAGCCAGGCCAAGTGGGTGCTGCGCACCGCCGCCGGGCACGTCGAGCGCTACCTGGCCCCGGCCGGGCCCGCGCGCACGGCCAAGCTGGTCCGTCCTGGCCTGTGCACCGGCTGGTGGGTGACGCCGGACGGGTACATGGTGACCGGCGCGCACTGCGTGAGCGCGACCCGGGCGGCCCTGCGGCGGTTCTACGGCGCCAAGGTGCTCCCCACGGTGACCGGGGCGGACGCGAAGTCGTTCCTCACGGCGATCCGCAGGAGCGCCCAGCCGGACGACGAGCTGGTGCGGCTGGCCAAGGAGATGTTCGGGCGGTTCAACGCGCGGCAGATGCGGGTGACCGGGATCCACCGGAGCATCGCCGTCATCACTCCTCTGCCCGGCGGCGGCAGGGACAAGACGGCCAAGGTGACGCCGATCCGGTTGGTCGCCAAGGGCCGCGACTACCCCGGTGAGGACTTCGCCGTGCTCAAGATGCCCGGCGCCCATGACCTGCCCACGGTGCCGCTCGGCCGCGACTCCGACGTCCGCGTCGGCGACCCGCTGTACATCAACGGGTTCCCCGGGCTCATCACCACCAACACCGCCGTGTTCGACCTGCGCTCGCGGCTGTACCCGGCGCTGACCGAAGGCGCCTACAACGCCCGGCGCACCACCGTGCTCGGCGTGCCGTACATCCAGGCTCAGGCGCCTTCCTACCACGGCAACTCCGGCGGACCGGTCTTCGACGAGGACGGCAAGGTCATCGGGACGCTGATCGCCGGCTCGGTCGACCCTGCCACGGGCGAGACCGCCGAGAACCACAGCTTCATCCTGCCGGTGAGCATCGTGCGCAAGCGGCTGGCCGCCGCCGGGGTCGCGCCGTCCGCCTCACGGACGACGGTGCTGTACGACGCCGCCCTGGAGGACTTCTTCTCCGGCCGCTACCGGGCGGCGCTCCCCCGGTTCCAGCGGGTGCGCGCGCTCTTCCCCGCCCATCCCTACGTCGCCTCGTACATCACCGAGTCGCGGCACGCCATCGCCGCCGGCAAGGACAGGACTCCCCGCCGCTGACCCCGCCCTGTCCCGCCGGCCGCCTGCGATCAGTCGAGAGGCGGAGGGAACCCCGGCTCCCCGCGACCCACCAAGGACCCGCCGCGTCGGCGCCCGAGGAGGCTCGCGAGTCTCGGAACACGGGTACGCCGGCCCCCGCGGCCGTGGCCCGGCTCGCCGTTCGCGACGGCCGGGTCACCTTTCGCGAGGGCCGAAGCGCCGTTGGCCAGGCCCGGGTCGCCGTTCGCGCGGGTGGGGTCGCCGTTCGCGAGGGGCGGCCGACCGGTGGTCAAGGCCGGGTCGTCGTCCGCGCGGGCCGGGTCGCCGGGTCTGTGGTCCTGGTCGCCGTGCGGGGGCCGCGTGGACGGGGGCCCCGCGAGGGCGTCGGGGGTGGTGGGGACCTGGCCCCAGCGGGCCCTGACCATCCATTCCACGTAGGACTGCATGCCGGAGTTCATCGCACACCTCGTTTCACGTCGCCGGGTCACGGTCGTCGTCGGGGGCGGGCTGGAAGAGGCCGAGAAGGGCGCCGAGCTCGGCGCGGTCGCCGATGCCGAGCTTGCGGTAGGCGCGCTGCAGGTGGTTCTCGACGGTGCGCACCGACAGCACGAAGTGGGCGCTGATCTCCTTGCTGGACATGCCCTTGGCGGCCAGCTCGGCGATCTGGTGCTCCCTGCGGGTGAGCCGCGGCCGTTCCAGCGCGGACAGGGCGGGAGTGCGGGCGCCGCTCGACTTGGCCAGGCGCAGCGCCCTGGCCGCCGCGGCCGAGGCGGCGGCGAGGTCGCCGGCCGCGCGGTGGCAGTTGGCCTGCTCGGCCGCCGCCTCGGCGGCCAGCAGGGGGCTGCCGAGCCGCTCGAGACCGGCCGAGGAGGCGGCGAGCCCGTCGCCGTCGCGGGCGGCGGCCGCCGCGACGTGCGCCGCGTACAGCGGCACCGCGCCGCCGCCGGCCTGCCCGGCCAGCTCGCGGAGCCGGCCGAGGACGTGCTGGGGGGCGCCCATCCTGGCCACGTCGTGCAGGGCGAGGGCCTCCATGCCGACGGCGCCGAACTCGCGGGCGAGCGCCGCGCCCTTCTGGGCGATGGCGGGGGCGTCGGGAGAGTTGCCGGCCGCGGCGACCCATGAGCGGGCCAGCTCGATCCACGGCTGGAGCAGCCACAGGGACCGCTGGTCCAGGCCGTCGGCCTCCGCCAGGGCCCTGCGGGCCGCCTTGACGTCCCCCGCGAGCGCGAGGCCCTGGGCGAGCTGGGCGAGCAGGACGGCGAGCAGGCCGCGGTTGCCGTGGTCGCGGGCGATGGCGACGCCCTCGCGGCAGCGGTGCAGCTCCTCGCGGACCTCGCCGCGCGCCCGGGCGACCAGGCCGCGCAGCAGGCAGAACCAGGCGATCGCGAAGGGGAACTGCCGCGCCACCGCCCGGTCGTACCCCTCGGTGGCGCACTCCTGGGCCTCCAGGAAGCGGCCGGTGAGCAGGCAGGCGTGCACCCGTCCCAGCTCGATGAAGATCTCCAGCCAGGGCAGCTCGCCCTGCCAGCGCAGGCTGTGCTCGCGGGCCTCGGCGAGGGCGGCGAGGCTCTCCTCGGGCCGCCGCAGGAAGGCCAGCGCCACGCCGCGGGCGACCTCGGCGACGCAGCGGGCGCGCACGCCGGCGGGCGTCTCGGCCATGACCTGCTCGGCGAGCACGACGGCCGTCTGGCAGCGTCCGGCGAAGACGTGCAGCAGGGCCTGCAGGGCGCGCAGCTCGGCGCGGGGTTCGCCGCCGTGCAGGTCGTGCAGCTCGGCGCGGAGCAGCAGCCACGCCTCGGACACGCTGTCGAGGCCGAAGGCCAGGTTGAAGGCGCGGACGCCGGTCAGCAGCGCGCGCTCGCGCTCGCGGGTGGGGCGGCCGAGACGGGCGAGCTGCGCCTCGGCGTCGCCGGGCCGGCCGGCGAACATCAGCCCGTAGCCGAGCGGCTCGGCGATCTCCACGCCCTTGCCCGCGTCGACGGCGCAGGCGGCGAGCTGCCGGCTCAGCGGC
The DNA here is from genome assembly GCF_042665155.1 of Sphaerisporangium rhizosphaerae. Taxonomy (NCBI): domain Bacteria; kingdom Bacillati; phylum Actinomycetota; class Actinomycetes; order Streptosporangiales; family Streptosporangiaceae; genus Sphaerisporangium; species Sphaerisporangium rhizosphaerae. The sequence goes on from NZ_JBHTCG010000023.1 coordinate 78,132, forward strand.
AGGTCCATGTGCGACCAGGCGCTCCTCATGGCGGCGGCGATGGTGCCGGCGGGCGGCTGCACGCCGTTCTCCAGGCGCCAGGCCGCGACCCTGAGCAGGTCGTCCGCGCCGGGTTCCGCGGCCTCGACGGCGTCGGCGAGCTCTTCCCTGCATCGGCGTGCCCGCAGGCGCGGGGCGCGGGCGCGCAGGACGTCCCCGTACAGGGGGTAGGCGAGCCGCGCGCGGTCGCGGCCGCCGAGCCGCTCGACCTTGACGATGCCGCGCGCCTCGGCGGTCTCGACGGCGGCGCGGGAGACCAGGGCGGCCAGGACGTCCGGGCTGACCGAGTCGCCGAAGGCGAGCAGCTCCAGGGCACGGCGGCATTCGGGGGTGAGGCCGGCGAGGCGCTTGTCGACCAGCCCGGCCAGCCGGGAGGTGACCGGGAGCGGGTCGCCGCCGCGCCAGACGCCCTCGGCGAGGGTGAGCGCGCCGGTCTCGAGCATGGCGGTGATCAGCTCGCGCAGCAGGAAGGCGTTGCCGCGGGTGGCGTCCCAGCACCGCTGGACCAGCACGCCCTCGGCCGGGCCGCCCAGCGTGGTCGAGAGGATCTCCCTGACCTCGTCGCGGGTGAAGGGGCGCACCTCGATCCACTCGGCCAGGCCGCTGGTGCACAGGTCGGCGACGGGGTCGGGGACGCCCTCGCCGCTGCGCGAGGCGGTCAGGACGAACGCCTCGCGGTGGCGGGCCATCTGGAAGGCCAGGGCCACCGAGGCCTCGTCGAGCTGGTGGGCGTCGTCGATGACCAGGAGCAGGTCACGGCCGCCCGACTGGCCGATCAGGGCGTCGGCGGCCATGCGCAGGGCGTTGCCGTTGAAGGCGGTGTCCATGAGGGCGGCGGGGAGGTACTGCGCGAAGGCTCCGAACGGCACCGCCGAGGTGGCCTGGCAGGCGCAGGCGCGGACGACGTGGAACCGTTCCTCGTCCGCCCGCCGGACCACCTCGGCGAGCAGCCGGCTCTTGCCGGCGCCGCCGTCGCCGATGAGCGCGGCCCCGGACAGGCCGGGGTGGCGCATGGCGGCGGCGATGCGGTCCAGCTCGTCGCGCCGGCCGACGAAGACGTGCCCGAGCTCGGCCATCGCGACCCATGACCGCGGAACGTAGAGCGGGGAGCGCCCGTCGCCTGCGATCAGGCCGACCTGGTCCGGCGCGACAGGGACTTCGAGCGTCATATCGCCTCTCCCGTGTCATCGTTGCGCGTTTCCCGATCATTGTCATTTAGCGCCCATCTCCGACACCAGTGCGCCGGTCATTCGGCCGATGTGAATCCGTCATGTGCGTTCCCTTACACGCTCACAATGGGCTCCCACCTGCGCCGTTACCGGCGGCAAAGCGGGTGAGTAACGGCACGGCGCCCATTGAGTAGCGCCGTGCGGCCAACAGAGCAGCGCGAGGTATTACCTCGCGATAAACCGTTGCCTACCTTGGTCGCAGGCAAGGCTGAAAGTTCCGATCGGACCGGCACTCCGCACAGAACAGGGAAACCCGACACGAGAAAGCGGCCCAATGCGTATAACGAAAACGTCCGCCCCATGGCCCGCCGAGGTCGTCGAGAAAGGGTGGAGCCACGGCAGGCTCCCCATTACGGCGACCAGCGAATGGAACGAGTTCGCCAAGTACTGGGAAGACCTTCCGGCCGACGAGTACGTCAGGGAAAGTCACGGCACCACCCGGCTCCGCCGCATCGGGCACCTGCTGGCCCATGGCGGCGAGGGCGCGGGCGTGACCATGGAGAGGGCGCCGCACGGGGCCTTCTACCAGAGCGCTGAGATCAATTCGGTGTACGGCGGGCAGGTGCGCACCTTCGCCCCGATCACCGCCGAGACCTACGAGAACCTCTGCTTCCGTGCGGCCCTCGAACATGACCTCGGCCTGGTCAGACGCCTGGAAGGCGAGCACCAGACCTGGCTGGTCACCGTTCACCTGATCCGCATCGTGGCCACCGGCGACGCCGCGTCGGCGCCGGCCCCCGAGGGGCGGCACAGCGACGGCCACGACTACGTGATCATGCACCTGGTCAACCGGGAGCGCTGTTCCGGCGGCCTCAGCCGCGTGTTCCGCAAGGGCGGCGACCGTCCCGCGCTGGAGCACACGCTGCTGGAGCCGATGGAGACCGTCGTGATCGACGACCGCACGATGGAGCACGAGGTCACCCCGATCAGGCCGGCCGACGCCACCAGCGCCGTCCGGGACATGATGATCATCGATTTCGACCGCGTGCAGCCCGGCGGCTGAACCGACCGCCGCCCCGGGCGGTGCCCGCACGCCATCGGCGCCCTGCACCTCGAGGGCGCCGCATGCGAGGCGCGCGCGAACGCGCCGGCCCCGGGCGAACCCGCCGGGCCGGACGTCCCGTCACCCGAAACGCCAAATCACGCCGAGGAGTTGTCATGGCAAACATCACGGCCGCCCCCGCCTGCCTGCAGTGCGAGACGGACATCGCCGTGCCGTCCGACGTCGAACTGGGCGACATCCTGGCCTGCCGCGGCTGCGGCCAGGAGCACGAAGTGCTGGACACCGCGCCGGTCGTCCGTCTGGACCTGGCGCCGGAGGTCGAGGAGGACTGGGGTGAGTGACGCCCCTGCGGACGTGCTGGTCTCCGTCACGATCATGCGCCCGGAGGAAAAACTTCTCCTCTCGGCGTTCCGCGCGGCCGGTCTGACCGCGCGGTCCGTGACGCCCCGCCATACCACCGCGTTTCTCAACGACCCGGCGCTCGCGCCGCGGCTGGTCATCCTGCGCAACGTCTCCCACCGCGAGCTGGCGGGGATGTCCGACCGCTTCGAGCATGCCGGTATCCCCACCCTGAACTCGCCCGCCGCCGTGCGCCTGTGCCTGTCCAAGGACCTGCAGGCGCTCGCCTTCGCCCGCGCCGGGCTCCCCCACCCGACCACCCGCATCGCCTTCTCGGCCGAGCAGGTGGGCGAGCAGATCGAGGCCCTCGGCGGCCACGCCGTCGTCAAGCCGGTCAGCGGCTCCTGGGGCCGGGGCATCGTGCACATCACCACCCCCGCGGAGCTGGCCGCCTGGAGCGGCGGCTGGGAAGGACTGGACCCCGCAGGGCGCTCCTTCCCGGTGGTCGTGCAGCAGTACATCCCCAAGCCCGGCTTCAACGAGCGGGTGATCATCGTCGGGCACACGCCGGTCGTGGCCTACAAGCAGGTGAGCCCCGACCTGCGGACCAACACCCACCTCGGCGGGACGGTCGAGCCGATCCCGCTGTCGCCGAGGTCGGCGGAGCTGGCCAGGCGCGTCGTGGACCTGTTCGGCCCCGGCTTCTACGGCGTCGACCTGGCCGAGTCGGCCGAGACCGGCGAGCTGTACGTGCTGGAGGTCAACACCAATCCCGAGTTCGCCAAGTCGGTGGGCGTCCACGGCGTCGACATCCCCGCCCACCTGGCCCGCTTCGCCCGCTCGGTCATCGACGCCCAGGACCGGGCCGGCAGGTTCGCCGAGCGGAAGGAGAGGGCGGCATGACCGAGCGGATGAGAGTCGCCGTGCTCGGGGCGAGCGGCTTCATCGGCGCCGAGCTGATCCGGCTGCTGAGCGACCACCCGCAGGCCGAGGTGTCGTTCATGTCGTCCCAGCAGCACGCGGGCAAGCCGCTCGGGCAGGTGGTGTCCGGGCTGCGCAACTCGCGGCTCGCCGGGCGGCGGCTGCGCGCCGCCGACGAGCTGTCCAAGGTGGACGTGGCGTTCTCGTGCCTGCCCAACGGGGTGCTCCCGCGCATCCTCGACGAGGTGAGCGGCCAGGCCGACCTGGTGCTGAACGTCGCCGGCGACTACCGGCTGCGCGACCCGGGCGAGATCGCCGAGCACTACCCCGAGTCGGCGGAGGGCTGGCGCGAGCCGATCCCCTACTACGTGCCGGAGTTCACCGCCAAACCGAGCGAGCCGGTGGTCAACCTGCCGGGCTGCATGGCCTCGGCCGGGCTGTACGCGCTGTACCCGCTGTTCCGCGACGGGCTGGTGGAGCCCAGGGCGGTGGTCGACGCCAAGACCGGCTCCAGCGGCGGCGGCAACCACAGCGCCGAGCATCCGGCGCTGCGCGACGGCAACGTGCGGGTGCACAAGCTGCACGGGCACCGGCACGCGCCGGAGATCCGCCAGGCCCTGTCCACCTGGACGGGCGCCGCGCCGGAGCTGCAGTTCTCCGCCTTCAGCCTGCCGGTGACCCGCGGGGTGTTCGCCACCGCCTACACCTGGCTGCGCGAGGGCGTGGACGCCGGCCAGGTGCGCCGCGCCTACGCCAGGGCCTACGCGGACGCCCCGTTCGTGCGCATGAGCAACGGGCGCTCGCCGATGGCGTTCCCCATGCTCAAGACCGTGGTCGGCTCCAACACCGCCGAGGTCGGGGTGTCGGTGGAGGGCTCCCGCTGCGTGGCGGTGTCCGCCCTGGACAACCTGATCAAGGGCGGGGCCGGCCAGGCCGTCCAGGCCATGAACCGCATCTTCGGCCTGGAGGAGACCCTCGGACTGCCGGAGGTGGGACCATGGCCGTGAGCAGGGCCGTGAGCACGGCCGCCGGGTACGGCGCCCCCGCGTTGAAGGCCGTCAACGGCCACCGGGCGCTGTACGTGGTCAAACTGGGCAGCTCGACGCTGCGCCACGACGGCGTGTACGACGAGCTGGCCGAGCTGAGCGGGCGCGGCGTCCGGCTGCTGGTGATCACCGGCGGCGCGGCCGACATCAAGTTGCACTACGCCCTCATCGGCCGGCCGGTCAGGACGCTGACCCTGCGCGGCGGCGACGAGGTGCGCTACTGCCCTCCGGACGAGATGACCCACATCATCGACGCCTACGAGCAGATCACCCTGCCCCGGGTGCGCGAGGAGCTCGGCCGGCGCGGGCTGTCGGTGTTCGCCACCACCGGCCGGGCCGAGAGCCTGGTCACCGCGACGCCGAACGGCCCCATCCGGGCGCTGGACGGCGGCCGGCAGCGCTTCGTACGCGACCACCGCGCCGGCACCGTCACCCAGGTGGACGGCGCCCGCCTGGCGCGGCTGCTGGAAGCCTTCGACGTGGTGTGCCTGTCGCCGCCGGTGGCCGCCACCGACGGCGGCTCGGCGCTCAACGTCGACGCCGACGTGCTGGCCGCCGAGGCGGCGCTGGCCCTGGACGCCGACCACCTGCGGCTGGTGACCGGGACGGCGGGGCTGCTCACCGACCCGGCCGACCCCGGCAGCACGCTTCCGGAGGCCGCCGCGGGCGAGGGCATGGGCTACGCCGGGGGCCGGATGCGGCAGAAGGTGCGCGCGGCCGAGCTGGCGCTGGCGGGCACGCCCGACATCGCCATCACCGGCCCGCACACCCTGGACGCGCGGGGCGGCACCCGCTTCTGGCGGGCCCCCGCCCCCGCGCCCGACCTGGGGCTGCTGACCCGGATGGTCGAGCTGTCCTCGGTGTCGGGCGACGAGCGGGAGCTGGCCGACTACCTGGTCGACTGGTGCGCCGCGAACGGCGTGGACGCGCGCGTCGACGCGGCCGGCAACCTGGTGGCCACCCGCGGCACCGGGCCGCGGCGGCTGCTGATGCTCGGCCACCTGGACACGGTGCCCCACCGGTGGCCGGTCCGCTGGGACGGCGAGGCGATCACCGGGCGCGGCAGCGTCGACGCCAAGGGCAGCCTGGCCGCCTTCCTGGCCACGCTGGCCGCCCTGGAGGTGCCCGAGGACGCCACCGTGCGCGTCGTCGGCACCGTCGAGGAGGAGCGCACCGCCGAAGGCGCGTTCTACGCCCGCGACCACTACCCGGCCGACGCGGTGATCATCGGCGAGCCGAGCGGGGCCGCGGCCCTGACCGTCGGCTACCACGGGGTGTGCAAGGCGCGCCTGAGCGTGTCCCAGACGACCGCGCACACCGCGGGCAAGGCGGCGCGGACCGCGGCCAGCCGGATCGCCGACGCCGTCACCGCGGCGGAGGCGGAGGTCGCCCGCCTGGGCGCCGACACGCTGTTCGCCGTGCTCAGCCTGCGCGCGGGCAGCGAGGGCGAGGCCCAGACGGCCGAGGCCGTCGTGGACGTGCGGGTCCCGCCCGGCACCACGACGAGCGAGGTCATCGACGCCCTGCGCAGGGCGGCCCCCGACCCGGTGCGGGTGGAGACCCTGCTGGCGACCCCCGCCGTGGCCACCCCGCGGACCAGCGCGCTGGTCAAGTCGTTCACCCGCGCCCTGCGGGCCACGACCGGCGCCTCGCCCCGGCTGCTGGCCAAGAAGGGCAGCAGCGACATGAACACCCTCGCCACCACCTGGCGGGAGGTCCCGATGGTGGCCTACGGGCCGGGCGACGCCGCGCTCGACCACACCCCCCACGAGCGCCTGGAGGCGGCCGAGTACCGGCTGGCCGTCCAGGTGCTCGGCGAGGCGGTGCGGCGCTGGCTGCGCGACGGCGCGTCCGCCGCGCCCGCGGTCACCCCCGTGCCGGCGGTCACCGCGGTTCCCGCAGTGCCCCCCGTGCCCGCCATCGCGGGCGCCGTGACGACGGGAGAAAGGAGATGAACGACATCGACCTGGCCCGCGAGCGCGCCCTGCGCGCTCGCGGGTCGGTGGTAGACATGGCCGCGAGCCCGGCGGGCTGCCACCTCGGCGGCAGCCTGTCGGTGCTGGACATCCTGGTCGCCGCGCACACCGTCGCGGAGTCCAGGCCCGGCGTCGAGGTCGTCCTGAGCAAGGGCCACGCCGCCGCCGCGCTGTACGCGGTGCTGCACCAGACCGGCGACATCGAGGAGGACCCCGCGCCGCGCTACGGCCGGGCCGGCGGCCCCTACACCGGTCACCCCTCCCCCAAGGTGCCCGGCGTGCGGTTCCCCACCGGCAGCCTCGGCCACGGGCTCGCCTACGCGGCCGGCTGGGCGCTGTCGCGGCGGCTGCTCGGCGAGCCCGGCGGCGCCATCGCCGTGGTCGGCGACGGCGAACTGCAGGAGGGCCTGGTGTGGGAGACCCTCCAGATCGTCCAGGCCAAGCGCATCGGCGGCCTGACCGTCGTGGTCGACGTCAACGGCGGCCAGAACGACGGGTACGTGGCCGACATCTCGCCGATGACCGACCTGCCGGCGCGGCTGGCCGCGTTCGGGTTCGAGGTGGCCGAGGTGGACGGGCACGACATCGAGAAGCTCGCCGCCGTGCTGGTCCCCGAGGACCGGCCCAAGGCGGTGCTCGCCGCGACCGTCAAGGGCAAGGGCGTGCCCGCCACCGAGGGCAAGGCCGCCTCCCACTACGTCAAGATCAGCCCGGCCCGCGCCCGGCAGTGGAAGGCGGTGCTCCGATGACGCTCCCCGGACGCGAGGCCTACAAGGACGAGCTGACCGCGCTCGCGGCCCTCGACCCGCGCATCGTCTGCCTGGAGGCCGACCTCGGCGGCCCGTCGCACCCGTTCGCCGAGCGCTTCCCCGAGCGGTTCCTCAACCTGGGGATCGCCGAGGCCGCCGCGGTGGACATCGCGGTCGGGCTGGCCTCGGCCGGCCTGCGGCCCTTCCTCAGCACCTTCGCCGCGTTCGGCACCTGGCGGGCGGCCGAGAGCGTCAAGCTCGGGCTCGGCTACCAGCAGGCGCCGGTCGTGCTGGTCTGCCCGTACGGCGGGGTGTCCGGCGGCTGGTTCGGGCCCACCCACCACAGCCTGGAGGACCTGGCCGTGGTGCAGAGCCTGCCCGGGGTGCGCATCGCCGTGCCGTGCGGCGAGGCCGAGACCCGGGCGGTCATCCAGGCCGCCGCCGACGAGGACCGGCCCTGCTACGTGCGGCTGGCGCGCAACGAGCCCTACGAGGCGCCGTTCGAGCCGGCCGGGCGCGGCGAGGTCGGCTGGGTCAGCGGCACGGGCGGGCCCACCCTGCTGGTGTCGGTCGGTGAGAAGCCCGCGCAGCTCTGCGTGGCCGCCACCGAGCGGCGCCCGGACCTCTCGCACGCCCACCTGTGCTGGGTGGACTTCGAGAGCCTGTCGCAGGCCGCCGCCGAGCTCGCCGACCACGCCCGGCGGATCGTCGTGGTCGAGGAGCACCGGGCCGCCGGCAGCGTCGCCTCGACGCTGGCGCTGCTGCTGCCCCGGCACGAGGTGCACAGCGTCAACGCCGGGCCCTCCTGGCCCTCGGAGGGCGGGTCCCACGACGAGACCCTGGCCGCGCTCGGCCTCACCGTGCCCGCCGTGCTGGCCGCGGCGGGCGCCGGCGAGACCCCCGCGGGCGCATCGGTCCTCGGCGCGTCCCGCCCGGCGCGGCCGCACGCCCCCCTCACCCGTCCGGCGGGCGCCCCCGCCGGCCGTCCCACCCCCAGCATGGCGAACCCCGGCGCCACGCTCTCCCCCACCACCTGAGCCAGGGAGCGACATGACAACGACAACCCACAGCAGCGCCACCGCCCTCGAGGTGACCCGCCAGACCCTCGCCGACCCGGCGCTGACCAGGCGCAGCCCCGGCGAGGAGTTCGCCTGGACCGTCTCGCGCGGCCGGGAGGACGGCGACACCGTCGTCCCGATCCACGGCTATCTGCCGGCGGCGTTCCCGCTGTTCGCCACCCGCCCGCGCTACACCGTCCGCCACCTGCTGAAGGTGGCCAGCGTGAGCGACCGGCCCTCCGCCTACGTCCGCGAGGCCCCCCAGGCGGGCCGGGACGTGCCCGGCAACACCTACGCCAGCACGCCGGAGTCGGCGTTCGGGCCGAGCGTCCAGCACGCCGAGCTGACCGACCTGGTGATCGACGTCCCGCTGCCGAAGGGCCTGCTGGACGAGCCCGCCCTGCTGGCCGCGTTCGTCGACTACCGCGTGCTGGTCCGCTTGGGCGTGGTGGAGAACGAGTCGCTGCTGCACGGCACCGCCGACGGAAGGATCAGCGGCCTGCTGACCCTGCCCGAGGTGCGCACCGGCGAGCTCGGCGACGACGTCTGCGCGGACCTGACCGCCGCCGCCGCACGCGTGGAGGACACCGGCGGCTCCTGCGACGGCATCGTCGCCCACCCGTCCCTGTACTGGCGGCTGGTGCAGGACGGCACCCTGAGCAAGCTCACCGAGGTGGGCATCAAGGTGGCCCGCACCCGCATGATGCCGCGCGGCAAGGCGCTGCTCGGCGACTTCCGCGCCGCGGTCACGCTGCTCGACCCGGGCGTGTCGTCCCTGTCACTGCGCAGGAACGCCGGGCCCGAGGGCGAGGACGTGGTCAGGGCGCACGCCCGGGTCGGCCTGGCCGTGCACCTGCCCCAGCACTTCCTGCTGCTGTCCCGCCCCTGATGCGACCGGAGGTTCACCCACGATGACAGACCGACCCAGAGTCCTGTACATCACCGGCTGGCTGCGCAGCGGCAGCACCCTCCTGGGGAACGTGCTCAACGAGCTTCCGGGGGTGCTTCACGCGGGCGAGCTGCACTATCTGTGGCAGAACGGGGTGCTGCGGGCGGGTACGAACTCGGTCTGCGGCTGCGGGGAGCAGGTTCGGGCCTGCCCCCTGTGGTCGGCGGTCCTCGCCTCCACCGGCGAGGAGGACCTCGCGGCCGCGGCGCGCGGCATGACGGCCGCCCAGCGGCGGCTGCTGCGCACCCGGCACACGCGGGCCCGGCTGGCCGAGACGCGGTCGGGCCGGCCCGCCCCGGCCCCGGTGGCGGCCGTGCTCGACCGGATGGCCGGGCTCTACCGCGAGCTGGCCGCCCGGGGCGGCGAGCGGCTGGTGGTCGACGGCTCCAAGTACCCGGCCGAGGCCGCGGCGCTGCTGGGGCGCGACGACCTGGACGTGCGGGTGCTGCACGTCGTGCGCGACCCGCGCGCCACCGCCCTTTCGTACCACAAGAGCAAGCAGTACATCTCGCCCATGAGCCCGGCGGCCAGCACCGCCTACTGGACGGGGTTCAATGTGGCCTCCGAGCTGGTCGGCTCCGCCGCCGGCGACCGCTACCTGCGGGTGCGCCACGAGGACCTGTGCGCGGCCCCGGCCGAGGTGGTCGAGCGGGTCATCCGGTTCGCCGGGCTGGACGACGCGACGCCGGTCGACGCCGGCGGGACCGTCCACCTGGGCGGCAACCACACCGTCACCGGCAACCCCGACCGGCTGCGTCAGGGCGCGGTGGCGATCCGCCCGGACGAGCGGTGGCGCACCGACCTGCCGGCCCGCCACACGGTGACGGCGACCGCTCTGGCCCTGCCGCTGCTGCCCCGTTACGGCTACCCGGTGCAGGTGCCGGGCCGCCGCACCCCGATCGGAAAGGAGAGCCTGAGATGGACCTCGGACTGACCGGGCGGGTCGCCCTGGTCGCGGCGGCGAGCAGCGGGCTCGGCCTCGGCGTGGCGCGCGCGCTCGCCGCCGAGGGCGCGCACGTGTCCATCGCCGCCCGCGATCCCGAGCGCCTGGCCGCCGCGCACGCCGAGGTCGACGCCGCCGGTCCCGGGCGGGTGCTGAGCACCGCGGTGGACCTGCGCCAGGACGGCGCGGTGGCCGGCTGGGTGGAGCGGACCGTCGCCGCGTTCGGCGCGCTGCACGTGGTGGTGACCAACTCCGGCGGGGTGCCGCACGGCCGGGCCGACGCCTTCACCCCTGACCAGTACCGGGAGGCGATGGACTCCTCCATGCTCCCGCACGTGGCGCTGGCGCTGGCCGCGCTGCCGCACCTGAAGACCGCCGGCTGGGGCCGCGTCCTGCTGATCACCTCCGAGGCGGTGCGCCAGCCGCTGCCGGGCACCGCCCTGTCGGCGACCGCCCGCCTCGGCCTGCTGGGCTTCGCCAAGGGCCTGGTGCACACCCTGGGCGCGAGCGGCGTCACGGTGAACGTGCTGGCGCCCGGGTGCCACCGCACGCCCGCGTTCGAGACCTTCCTGGACGCTCGCCTGGCCCACGACAAGGAGACCGCGCTCAAGGAGATCACCGCGGAGATCCCGCTCGGCACGGTCGGCGATCCGGACGATTTCGGGGCTCTGGCGGCGTTCCTCGCCAGTGAGCAGGCGCGGTTCGTCACCGGCACGGTGCTGGTCGCCGACGGCGGCAACACGCGGGGGCTGGGATGAGGGCGGCGGTGATGGACTACCAGCTCGGGCAGCTCGACGCGCTGGAGTCGGAGGCGATCCACGTCTTCCGCGAGGTCGCCGCCGAGTTCGAGCGTCCCGCCCTGCTGTTCTCCGGCGGCAAGGACTCCATCGTCCTGCTGCGCCTGGCGGAGAAGGCGTTCTGGCCGGCGCCGATCCCCTTCCCCGCGGTGCACGTCGACACCGGACACAACTTCCCCGAGGTGCTGGACTTCCGCGACCGGCGGGTGGACGAGCTCGGCATGCGGCTGGTGGTGGGCTCGGTGCAGGCCTCCATCGACGCCGGCCGGGTGGCCGAGCCGGGCGGGCGGTGGCCCAGCCGCAACCGGCTGCAGACCACGACGCTGCTGGACACCATCGCCGAGCACCGGTTCGACGCGGTGTTCGGCGGCGCCCGCAGGGACGAGGACAAGGCGCGGGCCAAGGAGCGCGTCTTCTCCTTCCGCGACGAGTTCGGCCAGTGGGACCCCAAGAACCAGCGGCCCGAGCTGTGGAACCTGTTCAACACCCGCATCCGCAAGGGTGAGCACATCCGGGTGTTCCCGCTGTCCAACTGGACCGAGCTGGACGTGTGGCAGTACATCGAGCGTGAACGGCTGGAGGTGCCCTCCATCTACTTCGCCCACGCCCGGCGGGTCTTCGAGCGCGACGGCATGCTGCTCGCCGAGAACCCGTACCTGTCGCCCGGCCCGGACGAGCCGGTGTACCGGACGACGGTGCGCTTCCGCACGGTGGGCGACATGACGTGCACGGGGGCGGTCTCCTCCGCCGCCTCCGACGTGGACTCGATCATCAAGGAGATCGCGGTCGCCAGGACCACCGAGCGGGGGGCCACCCGGGCCGACGACCGCGCGAGCGAGGCGGCGATGGAGGACCGCAAACGCGAGGGCTACTTCTGACCTTCAGGGGCCGGCGGGGGCGCGCCGGCGACCGCGTCCGAGCCGCCTCCCGGCGCCGCCCCCACCCCGCCACGCCCCCGCAATGCCCCGCAATGACACGGGCCTTGTCCGACTCGGCGAATCGAGCCAGCTATGACCGTGACTCCTCCGCTCCTTGAAGAGAGCGGCTTCTCGTTAAGCCGCTTTCGCAGCGTCGCGAAGGGCAAGCCCTGCCCTGAGGATGTTGATCGCCGCGTTCACGTCGGCGTGCGCGACATGCCCGCATCTCACACACCGGAACTCGGCCTGGGTGAGGCGGTTCTCCTTTGCCTGGTGCCCGCATCGGGCACAGGTGCGGGATGTGCCGGCGGGGTTCACCGCGATCAGCTCTCGACCGGCACTTTCAGCCTTGTGCGACAGGATCGTCAGGAACACCCCCCAGCCCGCGTCGAGAATCGAACGGTTGAGACCGGACTTGCCGGCGACGTTGCGCCCTGGGGCATCGAGCGTCCCGGACGCCGAGCGGGTCATGTTCGCGATCCGCAGGTCCTCATGCACGATGACGTCGTAACCGCGCACCACGGCCAGGGCGGCCTTGTGCGCGCCGTCCAAGCGTCGGCGGCGCACCTTGGCATGCAGGGCGGCGACCCGGGCTGCGGCCTTGCGGCGGCGCTTGGAACCGCGCCTTTTGCGGGCGAGGTCGCGCTGGGCGGCGGCCAGGCGGCCGGCGTAGGCGGCCAGATGGCGCGGGTTGGCCAGGTGCCTGCCGTCGCTGGTGGTGACCAGCGACGACACTCCCATGTCGATCCCGGCCGCCGCACCGGTCGCGGGCAGCGGTTCGGCGGGCACGCCGTCACACGACAGCACCAGGTACCAGTGGGAACCCTCCCGCTTGGCGCTGATCGTCTTGACGGTGCCCCGCACGGGCCGGTGCTTGTGGACTCGGACATGCCCCACGCCCTGGAGACGGACGAACGTCGCCGACGGGTGATCGGACTGGGCGTCCCACCGGCAGCCGTCACCGTTGCTGGGCCAGGTCACGGTGTCGAACCGGCCCTTACCTTTGAAACGGGGAAAGCCCGGCGCGCGCCCGGCCTTGGCCCGGGCGAAGAACGCCGCGAACGCCCTGTCCAGACGGCGCAGGGTGGCCTGCTGGGAGGAGAACGACCACCGGCCCTGACCCGAGGGATCCTCGGCGCGAATGTGCTTCAACTCGGCCGACTGATCGCCGTAGCTGATGCTCACCCCGGCTTTGGCGTAGGCGGTGCGGCGGTGCTCCAGCGCAGCGTTGTACAAGGCGCGGTGATCGTCCAGGCACGCCGTCAGCGCGATCACCTGCTTGCCGGTAGGGCGCAGCAAGAATTTGTACGACCTACGCACGGCTCTCCTGCTTGGGGATGCGCTCGTCCTGCGTCTGGATGTAACACCGCACCATCTCAGCCGGCACCGCGCCAGCCGTGGCCACCACGTACGACCGCGACCAGCGTGACCACAAGGTGGGCAACCGGGAACGCAGGTGCGCAAACCGGACCCGTAGGTGGTAGGGAATGAAGCCTTTGAACCGGTCGGTCACGAACGACGGCGTGGTGTTCGGGTACAGCTTGACCAACAGCCACCCACGGCCGGGCATGACCTCCAGCGCCACGATCGGCCGGCCGTGCTCGGCAGCCTTGACCCGGCCGCCCACAACGGGGCGGCGGTACTTCGGGCACCACACGAGGCGGCACCCGAGGTCGTACGCCGCGCCGGGAGAGGTGCGCACCTGACGAGTCACACGATCTTTTTAGCAGCACTATGCATCTGACATGCGGTGATTGGAGAACTCTGATGCGCAGACCTGACCGGTCAGGACACGCCCGGGCCTTGGCGGCCCTCCCGCTCCCGATTCCTCCGTCGCCTGAAGGCGACGGTCCCCTCGGGAGGATGTGATGGACATCCTCCGGTTCGCGACGGCCGGCTCGGTCGACGACGGCAAGAGCACGCTCGTCGGCCGCCTGCTGTACGACTCCAAATCGATCTTCGAGGACCAGCTCGACGCGGTCGAACGCGTCAGCCTGGCCCGCGGGAACGACCGCATCGACCTGGCGCTGCTCACCGACGGCCTGCGGGCCGAGCGGGAGCAGGGCATCACCATCGACGTGGCCTACCGCTACTTCGCCACGCCCAAGCGCAAGTTCATCATCGCCGACACCCCCGGCCACGTGCAGTACACCCGCAACATGGTGACCGGGGCCTCCACCGCCGACCTGGCCATCGTCCTGGTCGACGCGACCAAGGGCGTGCTGGAGCAGAGCCGCAGGCACGCCGTCCTGCTCAGCCTGCTCGGCGTGCCGCACATCGTGGTGTGCGTCAACAAGATGGACCTGGTCGGCTACAGCCAGGAGGTCTTCGAGCGCATCAAGGACGAGTTCACGGCGTTCGCCGCCAAGCTCACCGCCTCCGACGTGACCTTCGTGCCCATCTCGGCGCTGAACGGCGACAACGTGGTCGCCCGATCGCCGGAGATGCCCTGGCACGAGGGCGGCTCGCTGCTGCACCTGCTGGAGACCGTGCACATCGCCTCCGACCGCAACCTGGTCGACCTGCGCTTCCCCGTGCAGTACGTGATCAGGCCGCAGACCGGCGACCACCGCGACTACCGGGGCTACGCGGGCCAGCTCGCGGGCGGCACGCTGCGGCCCGGCGACGAGGTGCTGCACCTGCCGTCCGGGCTGACCACCCGGGTCACCGCCATCGACACCCTCGACGGGCCGGTGGCGGAGGCGTTCCCGCCGATGTCGGTGACGCTGCGGCTGGCCGACGACATCGACATCTCCCGCGGCGACATGCTCTGCCGTCCCCGCAACGCGCCGTCGGTCACCCAGGACGTCGACCTGATGGTGTGCTGGATGGGCGACCAGCCGATGCGGCCGCAGTCCACGCTGACCGTCAAGCACACCACCCGCACCGCGCGGGCGCAGGTCCGCGACCTGCACTACCGGCTCGACGTGCACACGCTGCACCGCGACCAGGACGCCGGCGTCCTGCGCCGCAACGAGATCGGCAGGGTGAGCCTGCGGGTCACCCGCCCGCTGTTCTGCGACCCCTACTCGCGCAACCGGCTCACCGGCGGGGTCATCCTCATCGACGAGGCGACCAACGCCACGGTGGGCGCCGGAATGATCACCGGGTCGGGCGGCCTCGACTGAAGTCCCGCCTGCCGTCACGCGGACGCGGCGCCACCCCCGGGACGGACCCGCCCGGGGGTTCCGGGCGGCCGGTCCGCGAATTGAGTAACGCCGGGCGCCAATGGAGTAGCGCCGGCCATTAACCCGGCACCGCCGCCTTTCGTACCTTCGTCTTGGCAAACGGCGCCGCCCCCGTATGTCCCCCTTAACCGGAAGGAGCTCCGATGCCCACCTTGCGACCGTCGGATCTCGATACTCTCGCCACCGCCGTCGTGGACTCCATCGCGGTTGCCCTCGACCCGGACGCGCCCCAGTCGGGCCTTTACTACTGGGAGTGCGCGCGCCCGTTCACCGGAGCGGTGGTGGAGGCCGTGCGCGACGCCGAGGACCCCGCCGTCCGGGAGCTCGGACGCGCCCTGATCGCCGACCCGTCCGACGCCGTCCGGTACGCCGCCCTGCGCGAGGCCCTGAAGGCGCCCGAGGCGCAGGGGCCGAGCCTCGACCGCATCTTCGACCTGGCGTGGCAGTCGGAGTGCAACAACCGCCTGGGCCACCATGTGGGCGCCGCCTACACGGCCAAGGAGAGCGTGGTCACCGTCGAAGAGCTGCGCACCCTGCCGCCGGGGCCCGGGCTGCCGGCCGGCGCCGACCCCGAGGTGCTCATCGTCGTGCCCTTCCGCGACCGCGACACCGGCGGCGCCCGCCTGCGCAACCTGCTGGCGTGCCTGCAGTCGCTGCGCGACCAGTCCTTCCCCCGCGAGCGCTACCAGGTCACGGTGGTGGAGTCCGACTCCTTCCCGCGCTGGCGCGACGTCATCGAGCCCTACGCCGACAACTACCTGTTCGCCCCCAAGGCGAGCACCTTCAACAAGTCGTGGGTGGTCAACGTCGGCGTGGTGCACTCCCCCGGCCACTCGGAGGTCATCTCCATCCTGGACGCCGACGTGCTCGCCGACCGCGAGTTCGTCGAGCGCAACGCGACCCGGTTCGAGCGGCCCGGCACGATGGGCCACCTCACCTACCGCAACATGCTCTGCCTGGACACCCCCTCCAGCCAGAGGGCGATCAAGGAGCGGCTGTGGGACCGCGCCGGCCGGCCTGATCTGGACCGGCTGCGCGGCTACACGCTGCGCCGCGGGCCGGGCTGCTCGCTGTGGGTGCGCACCAGCGCCTTCCACCGCATCGACGGCATGGACGAGCGGTACGAGGGCTGGGGCGGCGAGGACATCGACTTCAACTACCGCTTCGACTTCGCCAACGCCTACGACAGCTACGACGACCCGCTGCTGCACCTGCGCCACCCCCCGGCGTCGGCGCTGCGCGAGGACGGCGAGCTGACCAACGCGCACATCCCGCCGCTGAGCTGGAAGCCCGAGGAGCCCATCGGGCGCATCGACCGCTTCGCCCACGAGTTCACCGAGCGCGCCGAGCGCGGCGACTCGGCGGAGCGCGCCACGGCGGTGGAGGCGGCATGACCCTCATCCACGACCTGTCGGCCGCCGGCAGGTCCGAACGGACCCTGGGAACCGACCGGATCGACCGCAACCTCGACCTGGCCGGCAAGCTGTACCAGCGGTCGGTGTACCCGAGCGCCGCGGAGGTCGCGCACGGGCGCAGGCTCGGCTCCCCCCTGGTGGTCGACCTGGACCCGACCACCCTGTGCGACCTGGCCTGCCCCGAGTGCATCAGCGCCGGGGTGCTGCATAAGGGCCAGCTCTCGCGCGACCGCATCGTCGAGCTGGCGCACGAACTGGCCGCCTCCAGCGTCAAGGCGGTGATCCTCATCGGCGGCGGCGAGCCGCTGATGCACCGGTCGATCGGGACGATCATCACGATCCTGTACGAGGCCGGCATCCAGGTCGGCCTGGTCACCAACGGCACGCTCATCGCCCGCTACATCGACCAGCTCGCCGAGATGGTGTCCTGGGTGCGGGTGTCGATGGACGCCGGCACGATGGAGACCTACGACAAGTTCCGGCCGAGCCGCCGCAAGACCAGCGTCTTCCCGCTCATCGTGGACAACCTGCGGGCGCTGGCCGAGCGCAAGCGCGGCGCGCTCGGGTACTCCTTCCTGCTGATGCAGCGCCGCGACGCCGCGGGCGCCGTGGTCGACACCAACTACCACGAGGTTTACACGGCCGGGAAGCTCGCCAAGGACCTCGGCTGCGACTACTTCGAGCTGAAGGCGATGCTCGACGACGACCACTTCACCGTCAACCAGACGCCCGCCGACGTCGCCCTGGTCGAGGAGCAGATCGCCCGGCTGCGCGAGCTGGAGGACGGCTCGTTCCACCTGCTCGGCTCCTCCAACTGGGAGACGGTGCGCCACGACCTGGACCCGGTGCAGCCCAAGGACTACCGCACCTGCCACGTGGCCGAGCTGCGCACGACCGTGACGCCGAACGGCGTGTTCGTCTGCCCCTACCACCGGGGCAACGACAAGGCCAGGCTCGGCGACATCAACGAGTCGTCCTTCGCCGAGCTGTGGGCCAAGGCGGACACCACCGTCGTCGACCCGAGCACCGACTGCCGGTTCCACTGCGCGCGGCACCAGACCAACCTGGAGATCGCCGCGATGCCCGGCCGTGGCCGGCCGGTGGAGCTCCTCGACGACTTCGACCCCTTCATCTAGGCGGCGGGAATGCGCATCGCGGTGATCGGAGCGGGGCCCGCGGGCCTCACCAGCGCCAAGCAGGCGCTGGAGGCGGGACATGACGTCGTGGTGTTCGAGAAGCACGACGACGTGGGAGGCATCTGGAATCCGGCGTCGCTCGGCGCCTACGAGGGCGTAAGGATGCAGACCTCGCGGTCCGGCTTCCCGTTCTCCGACTTCGCCCCGCGGCAGGGCGGCGACTTCCTGACCGTCCCCGAGGTGCACGCGTACCTGCGCGGATACGCCGAACGGTTCGGGGTGTGGCCGGTCATCCGGTTCGGGCACGAGGTGACCCGGGTGGCCGGCGGCGAGGGCGACTGGCACGTCACGGCCGAGTGCCGTGGCGTGCCGGTCACCGCCCGGTTCGACGCGGTCATGGTCGCCAACGGCGAGCTGTGGCGGCCCCGGGTGCCGCCCGCCGCCGGCGAGGCGCCGCACGGCGTCCGCGTGCTGACCGCCAAGGACTACCGCCGCCCGGACGCCTTCCGCGGCCTTCGCGTGCTGGTGGCCGGCGGCGGGGTGAGCGGCGCCGACATCGCCTCGGAGCTGGTCGGCGAGGCGGCGGCGGTCGACTGGGCGGTGCGCCGCAAGGCGCTGTTCCTGCCCCGCGACTGCGGCGGCCTGGCCAACGACATGCTGTTCTCCTACATCGGCCGGGTCGCCCTGGAGGAGATGCCCTTCGACGACTACCTGGCGTGGCTGTCGCGGCTGATGCCGGAGTACATGGCCATGTACCGGGACACGGGTCTGCTGCCGGAGACCGGATTCCACGGCGCCGTGCACGTCAACGAGAAGATCGTGCCGCACGTGCACCGCGGCGAGGTGGGGGCCCGCGCGGCGTTCGACCGCTTCGCCGCCGACGGCCGCGTCGTCTTCGCGGACGGGACGTGGGGCCGGTACGACGCGGTGATCCTGTGCCTGGGGTACCAGATGCCCGACTACGGGTTCGTCGAGGGCTTCGACCGCCGGGAGCTGTACGAGCACTTCTTCTGGTACCGGGACCCGTCCCTGGTGGTGGTCAACACCCCGGTGGACACCGACGCGTTCGGCACGGCCTGCCCGTACTTCGAGGCGATCGCCGGATGGGCGCTCGCCGTGCTGTCGGGCAAGGCCGAGCTGCCGGGCCGGGAGGAGATGGCCGCCTGGTGCGAGCGCCACATGGGCGCGCTGCACGAGCGCCGCTACTACGACTGCTGGCTGGAGACCGTCCGCATCGGCCTGGACAGCGGCGCGCTGCCCGACCCCGCCACCCAGTTCGCCGACTACTGGCGGCTGGTGTCGGGGGTCGTCGACCCGGCGAACCTGCGGCCGGGCGCGCAGGCCGACCGTCCGGCGCCCTGCGACGAGCTGTTCGACCTTCCCGGCCTCAAGCTGCGGGTCCTCGCCTGGCTGCCCCGGCCGGCGCTGGACGCTCTGCTGGCGTCCGGCCAGATCGGCGCGGCCGAGCACGCCGGGGCGCTGGAGGTGCCGCCGGCGCGCCGCGTCGCCCCGTGGCTGCCCTACCGCCAGCGGCTGCAGGGCGATCCCCCACCGCCCGCCGCGGGGACGGCGTCCCTGCGGGCGCGTCCCGGGCCGGACGCCGGCTAGTCCCGCCCTCACCCCCCAAGGAGACGATGTGTATTCGACGAAGAGCAGCGGCCTGCGCATCTTCAGGGACGGCGCGGTCACCCGCCTCGCGGCCGCCACCGCCGCCATCGGGGTGGGGGGCGCGATGGTGGTCCCCACCGTCAGCCTCTTTCTGGCCGACGCCGTGGGCGCCACGCCGCTGATGATCGGGGCGTTCGTCGCCGGGCGGGCGATCGCCGAGATCGCCACCGACCTGTCGGTCGGGGTTCTGTCGGACCGCATCGGCAACCGCAGGATCGTGCTGGGCGTGTGCGCCATGTTCGCGGCCGGGGGCGCGCTGTGCTACCTGTTCATGCGCGAGTACTGGCTGCTGCTGGCCTCCTCCGCGGTGATGTTCGGGCTCGGCGGCGCCACCTTCCCGCAGATGTTCGCCTACACCCGCGAGCTGGCCGAGACCCGCGGCCACGGCGTGACGTTCTTCAACTCGGCGCTGCGGGCGGTGACCTCGCTGGCCTGGATCGCCGGCCCGCCGCTGGCGTTCGCGCTGATCGCCACCCGCGGGTTCGAGACGCTGTACGGGGTCGCCGCCGTGCTCTACGCCATCGGCGGGGTGATCTGCTTCGTGGGGCTGCCCAACACCGACCGGCGGCCCGCCCCGGACGCGGACAGCACCGCCTCCCTCATCGCCGACGCCGAGACCGGCGGCTCCGGCGGGGCGGCCGTGACCGCGGAACCGGAGCGCAGGACGCGCAACCCGTTCGCGGGGCTGACCCCGAAGGTGAAGGCGCTGCTGGTCACGATCGTGCTGCTGCTGGCCGTCAACGCCATGTACCAGTTCGACATCGCGCTCTACATCACCAAGGACCTCGGCATGGACGAGGGGTTCACCGGGCTGGTCCTCGGGCTCGGCTCGGCGCTGGAGGTTCCCGCGATCATGTACATCGGCGCGAAGGCGGACCGCATCGGCCACTGGCGGGTGGTCATGGCGGCCGCCGTCTGCGCCACCCTGTTCTTCGCCGCCATGCCGTTCGCGACCTCCAAGCCGGCGCTGCTGCTGCTGCAGGTGCCCAACGCCATCTGGACGGCCATCGCGCTCAGCATCCCGGTGACCATCCTGCAGGACTCGATGCCCGACCGTCCCGGCGTCGCCTCCTCCCTGTACTCCAGCGCGTTCAAGGCGGGCATCTTCCTCGGCGGGGTCGTCGCCGGGATCGTCGCCCAGTACGTGGGCTTCACCAACGTCTTCTGGGCCTGCGCCGTCCTGTCCGCCGGAGCGCTCCTCTCCGTCCTCCTTAGGAGAAAAGCATGAAAAGCACGCCCACGTGCAGTGTGATCATCCCGACGTACAACCGGGCCGAGCTGCTCGCCCACACCCTCAACTCCCTCGTACGGCAGACCCTCTCCCCTGCGGACTTCGAGGTGCTGGTGGTCGACGACGGGTCGAGCGACGACACCGCGGCCGTGGTGGAGTCGTTCAAGGACCGTCTCGACGTGCGCTACTTCTACCAGGAGGACCGCGGCTACCGGGTGGCCAAGGCCCGCAACGTGGGCATCGCGAACGCCCGGGGCGAGGTCTGCGTCTTCGTCGACTCCGGCGTCCTGCTCGCCTCCGGCTGCCTTGTGGCCCACCTGGCCAGCCACGCGGCCTGGCCGGGCCCGGTGGCCGTGGTCGGCTACGTCTACTGCTTCAACGAGGGCAACGAGGACGGCGCGCAGATGCTGCGCGTGATCGACGTCGACGACCCCGACGCCACCATCGCCATGCTGCGCGACAAGGGGCAGTGGCTGGACATCCGCGAGGACTTCTACGCCATCTACGGCGACGACTTCGCCGACGAGCCGGTCCCCTGGGTCGTCTACTGGACCTGCGACGTCTCGGCGTCCACCGATCTGCTGCGCGAGATCGGCGGGTTCGACGAGTGGTTCAGCCGCTGGGGCGGGGAGGACGTCGAGATCGGCTACCGGCTGCACCGCGGCGGCGCCAGGTTCGTGCTCAACCGCGAGGCCGCGGCCATCCACCACCCGCACGAGAAGGACTACGACGCCAACGTCGGCGGCGCGCTCGGCAACTACGAGTACATCGCCCAGAAGCACGACACCCCGATCACGCGCCTGGTCGTCGGCAACCACTTCTTCCTGATCAACGACCTGGTCCGTGAGCGCGGCCTGCCCTCCTGCGAGGAGTACCTGGCCGGCGCGGCGGCGCCGGAGCCGGCGGGTACCGTCCACCCGAAGCTGCCCCTGCTGGAGCAGGCGGAGATCGTCACCGCGCGGGCGCGAGCCGCGCGCGAGCGGGCGCTGGCCAAGGTGGTGGAGCATGCGCGCTGAGCCGGCGGCGGGCGAGACGGTCATCGTCTTCGCCCCGCACCCCGACGACGAGGTCATCGCCTGCGGCGGCGTCATCGCGGCCAGGGCCGCCGCGGGCGCCCGCGTCCTCATCGTGTTCTCCACCGACGGGTCGCGCTCGCACAGCGCCGTCCTCGGCATCGACTCCGACCCCACACCCGCCGAACTGGCGGTCATCCGGCGCAAGGAGGCCGAGTCGGCCGCCAAGGCGCTCGGCGTGCCGGCCGAGAACGTGGTCTGGCTGGGCCACACCGACACCCGGCTCGCCGCGTCGATGGACGCCTTCCGCGCCCAGGTGACGCGCCTGCTGGCCGGGCACAGGGACGTGGCCGAGGTGTACCTGCCGCACGACGTGCGCGAGCTGAACGCCGACCACCGGCTGACCGGCGAGGGCGTGGCCGGCTGCCTGGCCGGGCTCGGCCTGTCGCCGCGGCTGCGCAAGTACGTGGTGTGGGACGAGGACACCGAGGCCGCGTTCGCGTTCGCCAACCGCGCCGAGCCCGAGCGCGAGCCGTCCCCCACCGAGCGGCTGGTGAGCGTGGACATCGCGCCGTGGGTGGCCCGCAAGCTGGACGCGCTGGAGGAGCACCGCACCCAGGTGACGCTGTTCTCCCCGGCGCAGACCCGCACCGTGGTGCCCGAGCCGTTCCTCGCGCGCCTGCGCGCCAAGCGCACCGAGGACTTCTGGATCGACGAGCCCGAGGAGGACGCGTGACCGGCCAGCCGGAGAACCGGACCACCGAGGACGCCGCCGCCGGCGGGACGGGGCGGGACGGCGCCGGGGCGCCCGCGGCCGGGCCGCCCTACTTCCCCGAGTGGCCGCGCGTGGCCTCGGCGTTCGCGGCCGACCCGCGGGTCGAGGAGCGCGTCGAGGGCATCCTGGCGCAGATGACGCTGGAGGAGAAGCTCGGCCAGATGATCCAGCCCGAGCTGGCCGAGCTGACTCTGGAGGACGCCCGCGAGTACAAGATCGGCTCGGCGCTGAACGGCGCCGGCATCTGGCCGGGCGGGAACCGGCACGCCGACGTCAAGGAGTGGGTCGAGACCGTCGACGCGTTCTGGGAGGCCGTCGAGGAGGGGTACGCCGAGCGTCCCTTCCGCGTCCCGTTCATGTGGGCCACCGACGCGGTGCACGGCCACAACAACGTGTACGGGGCGACGATCTTCCCGCACAACATCGGCCTGGGCGCCGCGCGCGACCCCGGCCTGGTGCGCAGGATCGGCGAGGCCACCGCCCGCGAGATCGCCGCGACCGGGATGGACTGGACCTTCGCCCCGACCGTCGCCACTCCCAGGGACCGCCGCTGGGGGCGCTACTACGAGGGCTACTCCGAGGACCCGGAGGTCGTGTACGCCTACGCGCGCGAGATGGTGAGCGGGTTGCAGGGCGGCACGGACGGGCTGGCCACCGACGCGCACGTCATCTCCACCATCAAGCACTGGGTCGCCGACGGCGCCACCTTCGAGGGCGTCGACCGGGGCACGGCCCGCTGCGAGGAGGACGTGCTGCGCAACATCCACGCGATGGGGTTCATCTCCGCCATCGAGGCCGGCGCGCAGGCGGTCATGGCGTCCTTCAGCGGCTGGTCGGGACCGGCCAACTACGACCACACCCCCGGGCGCCCGGTCGCCTACAACCACAAGATCTGCGGCAGCCGGTACCTGCTGACCGACGTCCTCAAGGGCGCGATGGGCTTCGACGGCATCGTGATCAGCGACTGGGACGCGCACGCCGAGGTGGCCGGCTGCACCGTCGGCGACGCCGGGTACGCGATCAACGCCGGGCTGGACGTGCTCATGGTGGCCGGGCGGGAGGCCTGGCGGTCGGTGTGGCGCAACGCCCGCGAGCAGGTCCTGTCCGGCGTCATCCCCATGGAGCGCGTCGACGACGCGGTGCGGCGGGTGCTGCGCGTCAAGATGCGGGCCGGGCTGTGGGACAAGCCGCGCCCGCGTGAGCGGTCGCTGGCGGGCGAGGCGTCGGTGCTCGGCCACCACGACCACCGCGCGCTCGCCCGCGAGGCGGTGCGCAAGTCGCTGGTGCTGCTGAAGAACGCGGGCGGCACGCTGCCGCTGTCCCCGGCGTCGCGGGTGCTGGTCGCCGGCAGCGCAGCCGACGACATCAGGAAGCAGGCAGGCGGCTGGACCCTGAGCTGGCAGGGCAACGAGGTGACCCTGTCGGACCTGCCCGGCGCGACGACGCTCGCCGCGGCCGTGGCCTCGGTCACCGGCGAGGACCGCTGCCAGGTGGACCCCTACCTGGAGCACGCCGACCCGGCCGCGTTCGACGTGGCCGTGGTGGCGATCGGCGAGGACTCCTACGCCGAGATGCGCGGCACGATCAAGCCGTGGGGGACGCTGGAGTACGCCAGGCTCAAGCAGTCCTACGCCCGCGACCTGGCGACGCTGCGCCGGCTCCGCGAGGCCGGGGTGCGCGTGGTGACGGTCATGTTCACCGGGCGCCCGCTGTACGTCACCGAGGAGATCAACCTGTCCGACGCGTTCGTGGTGGCCTGGCTGCCCGGCACCGAGGGAGTGGGGATCACCGACGTGCTGTTCGCCGGGCCCGACGGCGCGCCGGCCCACGACTTCCAGGGGCGGCTCACCTTCAGCTGGCCGCGCAGGAAGCGGTCGATGAGCGTCAACCGCGTCCCGCCGCACATCCCCGGCTACCGGGTGCCGGCGGAGGAGCTGTCCCCCGAGGGCGAACACGAGCCGCTGTTCCCCTACGGCTTCGGACTGTCCCTGCGCGACACGGGCACGGCCGCCGACCCCGGCGAGCTGCCGCTGGACCAGGAGCCCCCGCCGCCGCCCGCTCCCCCGGCCGCCGGGCCGCTGGAGGTGGCCGGAGCCCGCGCGGGCGGGGCGTACCGGCTGCGCATCGGCGGGCACAACACCTGGTCGCGGGAGGACATCTCCTTCGACCGGCCCACCGAGACGCTGGTGGTGCGGGCCGAGCCCGTCCCCGGGCCGGGCGGCACGTCCGCGGTGTCGCTGCGGTTCATGGGGTACGTGGCCTTCGTCTACGCGCAGGACCCCGAGCAGCGGCCGCGGGACCTGCGCGGCTACCGCGAGGCCGGCGGGCGCATCGCCTTCGACGTGCGGGTCGACGAGGCCCCGGACCTGCCGGTGTACCTCGGCTGTCACGACGACTACCCGGCCCAGCCCGGGCTGGACCTCGCCCCGTCCCTGCGCGCGCTGCCGGCGGGGACCTGGACCACCCTGGAGGTGCCTCTGACCGACCTCGAACGCGCCGGCGTGGACCTGCGCCACGTGGACGTGCCCTTCATGCTCTACACCGAGGGCAGGACGCTCCTTTCGATCGGCGAGGTGCGCTGGCTGACCGATTGACCGATTTCCAGTCGCTCGACCGCTTTGACCAGCCGCTTGACCTGAACGGCGGGAGTTCCCGAACTCCCGCCGTTCACCTTTGTGCGAAGGTGAAGTCAAACAGGACCGTCGCTTACGTTTCCGGGGCCGGGCACATAGGGTTGTCCGGGAGATCAACGAAGGGAAGCGGCGGGTGCCTACGGAAAGCGGGATCTGTTGGTGCGCACCCTGAAGATCCTCCTGGCGGAGGACGTCCACATGGTGCGTGGAGCGCTCGTGGCCCTGCTCGAACTCGAGCCCGATCTGACCGTCGTGGCACAGCTCGACCGGGGTGACGCGATCGTGTCGGCCGCCATGGAGCATCGGCCCGACGTGGCGATCATCGACATCGACCTGCCGGCCGTCGACGGCCTGACCGCGGCCGAGCTGCTGCGGCAGCAACTGCCGTCGTGCCGCACGCTCATCCTCACCAGCCTCGGCCGGCCGGGCACCGTGCGCCGCGCGCTCGCCGCCCAGGTGTCGGGGTTCCTGCTCAAGGACGCCCCCGCCGACCAGCTCGCGGAGGCGGTGCGCAACGTGGCCGCCGGCAAGCGCGTCATCGACCCCCAGCTCGCCCTGAGCGCCTGGGACGTGGGCGACAACCCGCTGTCGGAACGCGAGCTGCAGGTGCTGCGCATGGCCGCCAAGGGCGCCGAGGCCCCCGAGATCGCCGCCAGCCTCCACCTGTCCTCCGGCACGGTGCGCAACTACCTGACGACCATCGTCATGAAGCTCAACGCCCGCAACCGCGTCGACGCCATCCGCATCGCCACCGAGGCCGGCTGGGTCCCCTAGGCTCCGGGTCCGCGAGGACGGGAGCCGGAGCCGGCCGGGTCGCGAAGGGCCCGGTCAGGTTGACAGGGCGACGCGGTCGAGGAACCAGTAGAGGCTGACCGCCACGATGGGGGCCGACATGGCGACCGGCGCCCAGCGGGCCACGGACGTCCTGCGCAGCAGCGCCAGCAACGGGAAGACCACCGCGATGATCGCGAGCTGGGTCGCCTCGATGCCGAGGTTGAAGCTCAGCAGCGACAGCAGCAGTTCCCACGACCCGCTCTCGTGGATGTCCAGGCTGCCGGCGAAGCCCAGCCCGTGCACCAGACCGAAGGCGAAGACGACCGGCAGCCGCCATCTGCCCAGCCTGTCCTCCCGGCGGCCAAAGAGGTTGGCCAGCGCGACCACGGTGATGGACGCCGCGATGACCGGTTCGACGATCGCGCCCGGCACCGCCACGATCCCCATCGCGGCCAGCAGGAAGGTGATGCTGTGGGCGGCGGTGAAGGCGGAGGCCGTGACGACGACGTCGCGCGGGCGGCGCGCGCCGATCAGCAGGGCGAGCAGGAACAGGATGTGGTCGAGGCCGAACGCCAGGTGCTCGGCGCCGAGCACGGCGAACTCCCAGATCTGCTTCGCCGCCCGGCGCTGGTCGATGCGCAGGGTCGGGCTCTTGGCGACCAGGACCGCGGAGCCCTTCCTGCCGTCCAGGTCGTACCGGACGATGGTCTCGGTGCTGTGGACGAAGCTCTCCGCGTCGGGGAACAGCGCGCTGGAGATCGCGTGGACCCCTCCCGCTCCCCCCGGGCACGTGTAGGCGTAGGTGAGCACGGCGAACGCCACCTCGCCGCGCAGCCGCATGTCCGCGTCGCCGACCATCGTGGGCGTGCACGGTCTGTCGTCGTAGGAGACGGCGAAGCGGCGGGTGACATAGCCGGTCACCGCGTCGCGGTTGATCTCGAGCTGGCGGAGCCGCTCGGCCCGCTCCTTGGCCTCGTACGCCTCGGCGTAGAGCCAGGCCGACTTCATGAGCAGGTCGTACTCGAGGTCGAGCACGACCCGCACGCCCGTGCCCGTGCCGGTCACCTCGGCGTGGGCGGTCGTGGTCGCGTCGTGCGCCACCGCCGGGGCAGGACGCGCCAGGCACATGAGCACCCCACCGAGGGCGACGGTGAGGACGACGGCGGTCAGCCGGCGTCTGCGGGACATGTCCGGTCCCTTCCGTGTCGGGGATGGGCACGCCGCCCCGGACCGGGTCCGGGGCGGCGGGTGGAAGGGTCAGTGGCGGAACCAGCGGTACATGGGCGAGCCCGGTCCCCAGGTGCCGGGGCGGCCGTGCCCGTCCTTGGTGACGAAGACGCTCGGCTCGGACGCCGTCACGCCGCCGCCCTCGGAGCGCGCGGTGACGAACCAGGCGTAGGCCGTGTCGTCCTTGAGGCGATCCCAGGTGACCGAGGCGACCTGGCCCGACGCGACGGTGCTCCTGCCGATGACCCGGGTGGGCTTGTAGAGCGCCAAGGAGTCGGTCTGGAAGCTGGTCGTGCGGGAGGTGAGGTCGACCGGCAACACCATGTTGTCCTCACGTCCGTCGTAGCGGCGCAGCGGGTCGAACTCGGTGGCGCCGAAGTCGCCGAGCAGCGGCGAGTAGGTGTCCACGGTGAGCTCGGCCCTCTTGACGTTGAACTGCAGCAGCCGGAAGAAGCTCGCGCCGAACTGGAGCTGGTCCTGCGGGTCGTACCCGCCGACCTCGGTGAGCCCGAGCCGGTCGGCCGACACCGTGTAGAACTGGTAGTCGGCGAGCAGTTCGACGACGCCCTTGCCGACCTGGCCGACCTTCGGCTTGACGTTGGTGCCCACGCCGTGCTC
The DNA here is from genome assembly GCF_042665155.1 of Sphaerisporangium rhizosphaerae. NCBI lineage: Bacteria > Bacillati > Actinomycetota > Actinomycetes > Streptosporangiales > Streptosporangiaceae > Sphaerisporangium > Sphaerisporangium rhizosphaerae. The sequence continues at coordinate 105,776 of NZ_JBHTCG010000023.1, forward strand.
GTGCCCGGCGAGGATGAGGAAGACGTTCGGGTTCTTCTCCACCACCGTCTTGTAGAGCATCGAGCCGTCGGGCGCCGAGAACGCGGCGCCGCGCCCGTCGGGGTCGGTGCTCGGCACCAGGTAGTCGTGCGAGAGCAGGATGCCGTTGCGGCCGGGGAACTTCTTGAAGACCGAGTCGGCCCACTCGGCCTCCTCCCTGGTCACGCCGTAGGACAGGCCGACCACGACGAAGTCCAGCCCGCCCGCGGAGAACAGGTCGTAGTGGTTCTGGTTGTCGCCTTCCTTCCACGGCCCGCCGTACTCGGCGTGCTGCCAGCCCTGTGCCGCGTCCTGGTACCGGCGGGGGCCGTAGTACGTGTTGTAGATGGCGTCCGGCCCATCCTCGGTGCCCGACTGGTTGTCGTGGTTGCCGGCGATCACGCCGTTCGGGATGCCGGCGTCGTCCAGCACGCGCTGCTGCTTGGAGGACACCTCGAACTCGCCGACGACCTCCCGCTGTGTCGCCTCGTCCGCGGGCTTGCGGATGTTGTTCTCGATGAGGTCTCCGGTGTGCGCGACGTAGGAGATCTTGCGCGGGTCCTTGTTCTCCTTGATCCAGTCGACGACGCGGGAGTAGGCCGACTCCCACACGGCGCGCTCCTCGGGGGTCTCCTGCTCCACCGCGCCCTCGGAGAGGTACTGCGTGTCGGTGTAGTGGACGATCGAGAAGTCGTAGGAGGCGGGGTCGGCGAAACCGTTCGGGTCGCCGGGGTCGATGTCGTCGGCGAACGGGTCCTCGCCGGTCACCAGGACGTGCACCTTCTGCTTGTCGATGTGGTCGCCGCCGACGACGCCGGTGAGGACGGTCTTGCCCTCGGCCGCGCCGCGGGCGCTCGTCAGCAGGTCCCACGCCTTTGTCTCGGTGTTCCACACCCGCAGCGAAGCCAGGCGCTCGGGGTCGATGACGCCCTCCCAGCGCAGGACCGGCGCGTCCGCGTGGCCCTTCACCTGGATGTCGTACCGCTGGTAGGTGAGGTCGCGGCCGGCGGGCGCGTCGAGCGTCCTGCCGTCGGCGGGGTCGAGCCCGTCGGCCTTGACCTTCTTCTCCCCCGGGACGGCCAGGGTCGTGGGGAGGGACGTCGCCGTGCCCTGGAACACCTGGTCGGGAGTGAGGATCTCGGCCTGGGAGAACGTCGCGGTCACCTTGCCGCCGTCGGGCTCGGCGACCTTCGCCGAGAGCTTGACGGGGTCGGACACGTCGACGGCCCCGAGCGCCGGGGTCAGCCCGGCGGGGGCGTCCGGGATGCCCGCGGACTCGAACACGATCTCGTGGGTCGCGGTGTTGCCGAGCCCGTCGGCGCCGGTCACGGCCAGGGTGTGCCTGCCGGCGCGCAGCCCCGGGCCGACCTGGGCGCCGAGCGCGATCGCCTGGCCGTCGAGCTTGACGTCAGGCCCGGACACGACGCCGGAGGCGTCCTTGAGCTTGACGTCCAGCACGACCGCGGCGGTGATCCTGTCTCCCGCGGCCGGGACGCTCACGGCGACGGCGGGCGCGGAGTTGTCGCTGAGCAGGATCCGGGTGGCGACCTCACCCGTGGCCGACTTGGCGGCCAGGGTGTGCCTGCCGTCCTTGACGGCGGTGGTGTCCAGGTCCGCGCGCAGGCCGCGGGCCGGCGCGTCCACGAGGAACTCCAGGTTGATCTCGGTCAGCGGGTTCACGTTGTCGCCGCAGTTGCCGTCGCCCATGCCGTAGGAGGCCTTGAGCATCTGGCCGGTCGCCGTGCCGCGCACCGGGGTGAGGGTGATGTTGGAGATGGTGAAGTCGTCGCGGTTGCCGCCGCACGACGTCGGGAAGGTGCCGGTCACGAAGTCGATCGTGTTCCAGCCCGGCACGAGGTACTCGTCCGGGATCGCCAGGTCGACGCGCTTGCTCACGTAGTCGCCGTCGAGCACGACTTTCTGGCCGTTGACGAGCACGTAGTTCTGGTAGCGCGCCTCGATCGAGTTGGTGCCCACGGTGAAACCAAGGGTCGCGTCGCCCGAGCCGAGCGTCTCGATGACGTGCGTGGCCGGGGCGTCGATGGTGTAGCGCAGTTCGGCCTCGCGCAGCAGGGCCTGGCCGCTGCCGCAGGTGCCGTCGCCCATGTCGTAGGACGGCTTGACGTCCTTACCGGTCACGGTGGCGCCGTCGAGCGCGAGGTCCAGGTTGGCGATCGTGAAGTCGTCGCGGTCGTTGCCGCAGGTGTTCTTCCAGTCGCCGGTGACGACCTTGATGACGTTCTCGCCGGGCACCAGGAACCGGGCCGGGACCGCGACGCTCACGCGGCGGCTCGCCCAGGAGCCGCCCAGGTCGACGCGCTTGCCGTTGACGAGCAGGTGGTCGTCGTACTTGTCGTCGATCGCGTCGGCGCCCACGTCGAAGGCGAACGTCGCGGCGCCGTTGCCGAGGGTGGCCTTGGTGACCGGCTTCTCGCCGTCCACGGTGAGGGAGGCGACGCCGCTCTCACCGTCGGCCGGGACGGTCGCGAAGACCGGCTTGACGCCGGCCACGAGCGTGCCGTCCATGGGCAGCAGTCGCGGTGCCCCGGCCGGGGCGTTGTTCACGGTCACGGTGTGTTCGGCGGTCACTCCCGCCGTGGTGGTGGCGGTGAGGGCGTGCTCGCCGTTGGCCAGCGTCGTGGTGTCGACGTCCGCGGTGAGACCCGTGGTCCCGCGCGGGTCGGACTGGACGAAGAACTTGAGTGTGGCGTGCTTCAGCAGCGAGGTGTTGGTGCCGCAGCTTCCGTCGCCGAAGGAGAGGGTGTAGGGGTTGTCCTCGCCGTCGGCGACCTCGCCGAGCAGTTCCAGGCCCACGTCGGACAGCACGTAGTCGTCGTAGTTGAGACCGCACGAGGTCTGGATCGCGCCGAGGACGACCTCGACGGTGTTCTCGCCCTTGACCAGGTGCTCGTTCGGAATCTCGATGGTCGCCCGCTCGTTCACGTGGTCGCCGATGTCACTGCGGTAGTGGCCGTTGACCAGCACGTAGCTGTGGTACTGCGCCTCGGTCGAGTTCGAGCCGACGTCGAAGCTCAGCCGGGAGACGCCCGGCGTCGGCGTCGCGTCGAGCGCGGTGCCGTCGATGGCGAGTTTCGCGACGCTGTCGCCGGCCACGGCCGGGGCCGCCGCGACCTTCGCCGTGCCCTCGACGTACGCGCCCTCGGCGGGGGTGAGCGTCGGAGGGGCCTGGGAGGCGGTCGGCGACGGGCTGGGCCGTCCGCGATCGTGTCCTGCCGGCGCCGGGTCGGCGTACGCCGTCGTCGTGGCGCTGCTGACGAGCAACGCCACGACGGCGGCGGCCGCGGCAAGACGTCCGCGTCCCCCCAAGCCGCCCAGCGACCTTCGTGCTGCCATTGGCCGCATCAGAATGCAGTCCTTCCATCGTGTCCACAAGCACCGATCAAGCGGCTTGTCCTCGGGCGGACACACTGGAGCGCACGAATGAACGCTTCGCATGGGGAGGCTGAAGGGAGTCGGAACTATCCCCTCATTTTGATCATCCGGCTATGAAGCGGAACGACCGGCCGGTCAGGCGGAGGGGGCGGGTCGCTCAGGCTGCGGGGTCGAACGGGATGCCGGCCGGCTTGGAGCGCGACAGGAGGTCCTGGAACCGCCCGTCGTTGATCTTGATGGTCGCCGCCCCGAAGTCGGCGTTCATCAGCCTGTCGCGCAGCGCGGTGCTGGGCCAGCCGTTCCAGTCCACCAGCGGCGGGTAGCGCCAGTTGTGGTAGTGGTTCTCCGGCGGCTCGTCGTTGCCGTTGGCGAGCCGGAAGAAGTGCGTGGACAGCCCGTCCTTGTGGTAGACGATCTTGGGGTGGGAGCCGTCGAAGCGCACCTGCGAGCGCGCGTAGGTGACCACGCCGCTGTGCTGCGTGGTCGACACGTACTCCACCTGGTTGGACGCCTGGTTGATCCAGGAGATGACGTGTTCCCAGTCGTGGCGGTGGCCGCCGAGGCTGCTGCCGGGCAGCGCCTGGTCCTTTTCGAAGTAGCCGGCGTAGACGACGGCGCACCAGCCGTTGTTGCACTTCGAACGGGCGTAGGTCTGCGAGTTGTCCAGGTCCGACTGGTCGCGGCAGTTGCCGTTGACCGCGCCGGTCGGGTTCAGCCCGGGGGCGAGGGTCCCGTCCGGCCCGATGGCGGGGGTCGCGTAGCAGCCGTCGCCGTCGTAGTCGAAGGCCGGCGAGAACGACTGCTCGTAGCCGCCGGCGTTCTGCGGCAGGTTGTGCGGCGGGTCGGCGAAGGCCGCCGACGCGGGAACGACGACCGCCAGAGCGGTGACGCCGAGCACGACCCCGAGCCGGGAACGCCCGCGCTTGGAACGCCTGGCGGGGGACGTGCTCCTGTCCGACACGGTCGCTGACTTCGATGCCCTGGGGGACGACGTGGATGACGGCAGTTTTCGCATTCTTCCGCTCTCTCGAAGCACGGGCCATGCCGCGACATCGCGCCGGCATGGTGGGGGGTGGCAGGGGCACCGGCGGCGTTGCGGCGCCGATGTGGAACATGCCTCGCAGTGTCACGACACCACGTGGCAGGCACATGATCAAGGTCCCCGCGCCGGATGACATCGGCATGGAGCGGCGAGGGCGGAAAGATGGATCACGAGCGAACGCTCGGCTCCCCCTCGAGGGCAGTCGTCGCCACCCTCGCGCCCCCGCCTCAGGGACGCCCCCGGGCGGGCCGCTCGTGCCGGGTTGACCTCAACCTAGGTTCAACTCGCATGCTGGCCCCTGCGAGACGAAGCGGCCACCCGGCGACCGGCGTGCCGATCGTCCGGGACGCGCCGGCGACGGCGCTTCGACGAAGGTCCGGGAAGGGACGGCGGGCGTGCGCGCTGTGGTGATGGAGCGGGTCGGCGGGCCGGAGGTCCTGCGCCTCCGGCAGGTCGAGGATCCGGTCCCCGGACCGGGGCAGGTGCTGGTCGAGGTGGCGTACGCGGGCATCACGTTCGTGGAGACGCAGGTGCGCGGCGGGAACGCCCCGCCGGTCTTCGGCACGCCCACCCTGCCGCGCGTCCCGGGCAACGGCGTCGGCGGCCGGGTACGCGCCGTGGGGCCGCAGGTCGATCCGGGGCTGGCCGGGACGACCGTGGTCATGACGACCGGCGGTGCCGGCGGTTACGCGGAGCTGGCCCTCGGCCGGGCGCAGGACGCGATCGCGGTCCCGCCGGGCGTGGCACTGCCCGACGCGGTGGCGCTGCTCGCTGACGGGCGGACGGCGGTCATGCTGCACCGGCAGGCGGAGATCCGGCCGGGCGAGTGGGTGCTGGTCCAGGCGGCCGGAGGCGGCGTCGGCACCCTGCTGGTGCAACTGGCGGCGGCGTCGGGCGCCAAGGTGGTGGGCGCGGCCGGTCTCGGCAAGGCGGAGCTGGTCAGGTCTCTGGGCGCGGTCGCCTGCCTGGACTACACCCGTCCCGGATGGGAACGCGAGGTGGTCGAGCTGACCGGCGGCGCCGGCGTCGACGTGGTCTTCGACGGGGTGGGCGGGCCGGTGGGCACTCAGGGCATGTCCGCCGTGCGGCCCGGCGGGCGCGCGCGTATCTACGGCATGGCCGGCGGGTCGTGGCCGCAGGCCGGCGAGCACGTGAAGGTGATCTCCGCGCCTCCGCCCGACGCCGCGCGGACGCGCGCCCTCACCGAGGAGGCCCTCGCGCTCGCCGCGTCCGGTCGCCTGCGCCCCGTCATCGGCCAGACCTACCCCCTCGCCGAGGCGGCCGCAGCCCACCACGCCATCGAATCCAGGATGACGACCGGCAAGACCCTGCTGATCCCCTGAACGACCAGCGGGTCCGCGTGGACGGTGCGGTACAGCAGCCACCTGCGACCGCGGTCGCCCTCCCGGCGACAGTACGCCCAGCCTCAGACGTAGCCGGCCTGGTCGGCCCTTGGCCGGGTGGAGGCGCCGATGAGGAACAGTCGGCGCCTACGCCGGAAGGCTTTCGTAGGCGGCGGTGACGAGCAGGAGGCCGCGGTCGTCGCCCAGGCTGCCGCTCAGCATGCGGTTCATCGCGTAGGCGACGGTCATGCGGGCGTCGAGGTCGTTGACGACCAGCGAACCGCCCCACCCGCCCCAGTAACAGGTGCGCCGGCCGGGGAACATGCCGCCCCCCAGCCCGTACCCGATGCCGTAGCGCATCGGCACGCCGAGGACGCGGTCCGGGCCGTGGTACTGCTCCTCCAGGGCGCGCTCACAGCCGGCCGGTGACAGCAGCCGCACCCCGCGCGCCGTCCCGCCGTTGGACAGCACGGACTGGACGGCGCCGACCGCCCGGGCGTTGCCGTGCCCGTTCCCGGCCGGGATCTCGGCGCGCCGCCAGGCGACGGTGTTGGCGTCCTCGGCCCGGAGCGGGGGGTTGCCGGGCTCGCCGGAGTCCCCCGGCGACGGCGGGGGCGCGATGACGGAGGCGACGCGGTGGTCGTGCTCGGCCGGCGTCCCGATGTGGAAGTCGGCGCCGAGCGGCCCGGCCACCTCCTCGGCGAAGAAGGCGCCCAAGGTGCGGCCGGTGACCCGGCGGACGACCTCGCCGACCAGGTGCCCCTGGGTGACGGCGTGGTAGCCGGCCTGGGTGCCCGGCTCCCAGCGCGGGAACTGCCCGGCGAGCCGCCGCGTGGACTCCTCCCGATCGCAGACCTGCTCGACGGTGATGGGCTCGTCGAAGGCGGGCAGGCCCGCGGTGTGGGAGAGCAGGTGCCGCACCTCCACGCGTTCCTTGCCCGCGGCGGCGAACTCGGGCCAGTACTTGGCCACCGGGGCCGTCAGGTCGAGGTCGCCGCGGTCGGCGAGGATCAGCGCGCACAGCGCGGTCATGGTCTTGGTGGTGGACCAGACGTTGACGATGGTGTCGCGCTCCCAGGGGACGGTGCGCTCCGCGTCCGCGTACCCGCCCCAGAGGTCCACCACCGGCTCGCCGTCGAGGTACACCGCCACCGAGGCGCCGACGTCCCGGTCGTCCAGGGACGCCGCCAGCGTCTCGCGCACCGCGCCGAACCGCTCGTCACACATGCCGTGGGTATCCGCCATGAACGGCAACCTAACCCGGCCGCGCCCGCACGGCCAGCGATCACCCCGCCGTCCGGCGCGGGCCGCCTCGGCCGGCTCGCCGTCGCGGGCGCGGCACCGGTCACCTGCCGAGCGCCGTCGCCGTCGCCGTCGCCGGACCGCCGATGACGACCGGCGGCCCCGCGACGGGAGCCGCGCCCGGCCTCAGTCGCCGGGAGGGCGGGCGCCGCGCAGGGTCTGCAGGCGGGCGTGGTACTCCTCCGCGTCGATCTCTCCCCGGGCGTAACGCTGCGCCAGCACGTCCTCCGCCGCGTGCACCGCGGGACCTGGGCCGCCCCGGGCGCCCGGCCTGCGGGCCAGGTAGCGGAAGAGCAGCACGACCACGGCGATCACCAGGCCCCAGAAGAGCACCATGTTCAGGATCATCAGGCCGTAGCCCCAGCCCATGCCGGGCCCGTTCCAGTACATCATCCTCATCTCCTCGCTCATCGGCTCATTCGCTGAGATCGGAGCCATCGTGCTCAGGATGCGGCCTCGCGCCCCGTGCCGGAAGGGCCGAAGGACATTCACGCCCGGCCGTCGTTCCCTCGGTGGCCGTGCCCGCCGGGCTCGGCCCCCGCGGTGGTGACCGTCGCGGCGCCGGTGGTGGGGGCCGCTCCTGCGGCCCCCGCTTCAGCGGGCGGCCGACAGGGCGGCGGCCACCTGGCGTTCGGGGGCGGGGATCGTCGGCGGGTCCTCCTCGGTCTCCACGTGGCCGTAGGCGGCGGCCAGGACCGCTCGTACGGCTCGCGCGAGCACCCGCGCCAGCAGCGGCTCGACCACGCGGTCGTACATCGGCACGCCGAGGTCGAACCGGGCCTCGAAGCCCACCTCGCAGGAGGCGTCATCGGGGCCGGGGAGGAGGTTCCAGGCGCCGGACAGGGCGGCGAAGTCGCCGTCCACCTGCTCGAAGGCGATGCCTGGCGCCGCGGAGGAGACGTCCGCCGGTGCGGCGGGCGTCCACTCGCGCTGGCGCCAGCGCACCGTGCCGCCGCGGAAGGGCAGGGCCCATTCGCTGAGGCGGTCGTCGTCGCTTCCCACTCCGGCCGGTCCTGCCGGGCTCACCGGGCGGCCGGGGACCGCCTCGATGCCGGGGGGCGACTCGATGTCGAGGGGGGTCGCAGGCTCGGCCGGCGCCCCGGGGGTGGCAGATCGCTTCCCTGTGGTCACCGTCAGGGCGTCGCCGTCCAGGCGGCCGTGCCAGGCGCTCGTGGTCAGGCGGGCCAGCGCGGTACGGGCGTCGAGGGCGACGCGGGCACGCACCCTTACCTCTCGCATGTCATGGTCCCCTTTCACATCCCGCCGGCCGCGGCCGGTCTCGCGGGGGTCAGGGCGACGCCCTGGAGGTGGGTGGTGCGGATCATCATGTAGCTGGCCTCGCCGAAGACGCCGCCGGTGAAGCCGGTGCCGCCGTGGGAGGGCATGTAGGGATAGAAGCCGCAGTGCGAGTCGTCGTTGACCTTGAGCACGCCGCCGTTGCGCACCTCGTCGGCGAACCGCCCGGCGATCCGCTCGTCGGCGGTCCACAGCGAGTTGCGCAGGCCGTAGGCGTTGCCGTCGACGAACGCCAGCACCTCGTCCAGCAGGCGCTCGTCGGAGCCGCCGGCCTCGGGGACGACCACGGGCAGCAACGGGAAGAAGGTCTCGCTGCGCACGGCCTCGACCTCCCGCGCCCCGGCCAGGCCGTTCACGCGGATCACCGTGGGCTCGATGAAGAACCCCGTGTCGGACGGCGTGCCGTCCACCTCCAGGCGCCGCCCGCCGCACACCAGCTCGGCCCCCTTGCCGAGCGCGTCGGAGAGGAAGGCGAAGAACCCGTCGGCGGCCAGCACCGGGGTGAGGACGACGCCCTCCTGCTCGGGGTAGCCGGGCCTGATCCGCGCGGCGGCGTCCGCCAGGCGGGCGATCAGCTCCTCGGCTATGGCCGGGTGGGCGATCACCTGGTTGGGGATGTTGCAGATCTGGCCGGAGGCGTGGAACGCCTCGACCAGCGCGCCGGCGGCGAGGTCGAGGTCGGCGTCGCGCCAGACGACCGCGCAGTCGTTGCCCGCCAGTTCGAGGATGGGCTTCTTGCCGGCGGCGACGCAGTCGTTCTGGAAGACCAGCCCCTTCTCGGTGCCGCCGAAGTAGATGATGTCGTTCACGTGCTCGCTGGCGAGCCACTCCTGCATCATGGGCGGCCCGCACACCACGTTGAGGGTGCCGGGCGGGGCGCCGGCCTCCTCCAGGGCGGGGGCGACGATCTCCCGCAGGGCGTACATGACGCCGAACGGGATGCTGCGCGGCGCGCGCACGACGACCGCGTTGCCCGACAGCACGGCGGCGGCGCCGTAGATGGCGTTGGAGTGGGGGGCGTTCTGCGGCGGGGCGACGCAGACCACCCCGTCGGGCTTGCGCCGCATCGAGATGCGCTTGCCGCCGTAGTGGAAGTCACGCCGCAGCAGCTCGGCGCACCAGCTCAGCGTCTCGGGGCTGACGATGTGCAGCAGCCCGTCGACCTCCCACTCCGCCAGCGTCCGCGTCCGCCCTTCGGCGACCATGATCTCGACGAAGGCGGACCGCGTCTCGGCCAGGCGTTTGCGGATCAGCTCACCGGCCCGCAGCCGTACGTCCAGGGGGCTCCTGGACCACTCGCGGGCCGCGGTGGCGGCCGCCTCCAGGGACGCCCGGGCGGTGGCGGCGTCGGCCAGCGCGCACCGGCCGATCACCTCGGGGCCGGCCGAGGCGTGGTCGATCTCGCCGCGCTCCAGCATGCGCTTCAGGCGCAGGGCGCGCGGGGCGTCCTCCAGGATCGCGCGGGACGAGACGGCGTAGATGTGCTCGGCCGCGTCGATGTCGCGCCCTCCAACATAGGAGGCGTAGGTCGGCAAGGGTGCGTGGGGTTCGCGCATCAGGCGGTCTCCGCTCGTCGGGTGGACGGTCAGGGGGCGTGCTCGCGGCCGAGGAACTCGCGGGCGATGACCAGCTTGGTCGCGGCGGCGGTGCCGTCGGCGAGCTGCGTGCCGATCACGTCGCGCAGGCGCCGCGCCACCGGGCCGTCCTCCGACCAGCCGAAGTGCCCGAGGGTCAGCAGCGCCTGGTGGGCGGCCTCGGCCGAGGTCTTGGGCGCCCACCACTTGGCCATGTTCGCCTCGACCCGGTGGTTGAGGCCGGCGTCGTTGCGCCACAGCGCCTCGTAGGCCAGCAGCCGGGCGGCGTGCAGGTAGGTGGCGTGCTCGACCAGGGGGAACGTCAGCCCCTGGAAGCGGCTGAGCGGCTGGCCGAACGCCTCGCGCTCGCTGGCGTGCTCGAAGGCCGCCTCCAGCGTCACGCCGGCAGCGCTCACGGCCATCAGCGCGATGAGCGCGCGGGAGTAGTCGAAGCCGCGCATGCCCTGCACGAACCCGAGCCCGGTGCCGCCGACCACGTTCTCCTGGCCGACGCGCAGCCCGTCGAAGACCATGGTCGCCCGCCCGCCGGTCCGGCTGCCGAGGCTGGGCAGCGTCGTGCGGGTCACGTGGGCGTCGTCGAGCCGGGTGTAGAAGGCGGTCACGCCTCGCGATCGCTCGCGCTTCTCGCCGGTGCGGGCGAACACCAGCCCGTGGGTGGCGTACGCGCCGAGCATGATGGAGGTCTTCTCGCCCGACAGCCGCCAGCCGTCGCCGTCCGGCTCCGCGCGCAGCTCCAGCGCCGCGGCGTCGGTGCCGTGGGCCGGCTCGGTCATGCACACCGCGACGACGGCGTCGCCCTGGGCGATGGACGGCAGCCAGCGCGCCTTGAGCTCCTGGCCGCCGTGCAGGTTGAGCACTCCGCCCACCAGGGCGGCGTTGAGCACCGGGTAGCAGGCGGTGATGTCGCCGCGCGCCAGTTCCTCGATGGCGACGCCGGTGCTGACCGCGTCCAGGCCCATGCCGCCGTACTCGACGGGGATGCGCAGCCCGAACAGGCCTTCGGCGGCCAGCTCGGCGAACAGGCCCGGCGCGAACCGGCCCTCGCGGTCGCTCTCGGCGGCGGCCGGGGCGAGCCGGTCCGCGACGTAGGCGCGGACCTTCTCGGCCAGCGCGTTCTGCTCAGGGGTCAGGAGAAAGTCCATGGGATGCCCTCACTCAGCCGTTCAGCCGGTCAGCCGGTCGCGTAGCACGAACTTCTGCACCTTGCCCGAGGGAGTCCTGGGCAGCGCGTCCACGATCTCGAGGCGCTCGGGCCAGTACTGCTTGGCCATCTCCAGCTCCGCCAGGTGGGCGCGCAGGTCCGAAATGGTGGGCGGGGTCCCGTCCGGGACGATGACCGCGCAGGCGCGCTCCCCCATCCGCTCGTCGGGCAGGCCCACGACGGCGATGTCGCGGATGGCCGGGTGGCGCAGCAGCGCCGCCTCCACCTCCACCGCCGGGATCTTCACCCCGCCGCGGGAGATGACGTCCTTGACCCGGCCGGCGATGCGGATGCCGCCGTGCCCGTCGTCCCTGGCGAGGTCGCCGGTGTCGAACCACCCGTCGGGGGTGAGCGACTCGGCGTAGAGCTCCTCGCGGCGGTAGTAGCCGAGACACTGGCTCGCGCCGCGCACCTGGAGCAGGCCGGTCGCGCCGGGCGCCACGGGCCGGCCGGTCCGCTCATCGACGATGCGGACCTCCATGCCCGGCACCGGCGTCCCGTCGCTCTCGGCCGCCCGCATCGGCGGGTCCTCGGGACGGGTGACGGTGACCGCGCCGTTCTCGGTCATCCCCCACAGCGCGTACAGCCGGCAGCCCAGCACGTCGCGGGCCTGCTCGACGAGCACCGGCGGGATGGGGGCGCTGCCGGTGGCGAAGGAGCGCAGCGCCGACAGGTCGCGGGGATCCTCCTGCTGGGCCCGGATGAGGTCCATCAGGAACGGCGGCGGGCCGTAGAAGAAGGTGACCCCCTCCTGCTCCATGACGCGCAGCATCAGCCCGGGGTCCCAGGCGTCGATCTGGACGGCCGTGGCGCCGAGGATCAGCGGCATCAGGAAGTTCCAGGTGTAGCCGGCCTGCAGGGTGGTGGGCGAGCCCATGGCGGTGACCTCGTCGGAGGTCAGGCCCAGAACCTCGATCTGCGCACGGTTCAGCGCGCCGAGGGTGTTGTGGCTGTGCATGACGCCCTTGGGCTCGCCGGTCGTGCCGGAGGTGAACATCACCTGCGCCAGGTCGTCCGGCCGTGCCTCGCGGTCGTCCAGCACGCCCGGCTCGACCTCCCGTTCCCACTCACGTCCGAGCAGGTCGCGGTCGAGGTCCAGCGTGCCGCCGGCCCCGCCGCCGCCGAGCAGCACCCGGTGCCGCAGCGTGGGCACCGCGGCGGCGACCTCCGCGCTCATGTCGGCGAAGGAGAACCCGCGCACCTCGGCGGCGGCCACGTAGAGCGGGCTGCGGGTGAGCCGGGTCATGAACTCCACCTCGCGGCGGCGCATGATGGTCGCGACGGGGCCGGCGATCGCGCCGACGCGGGCGCAGGCCAGGCTCAGGGCGACGAGTTGCCAGGAGTTCGGCAACTGGAGGGTCACCACGTCGCCCCGGCGCACGCCGAGCCCGTGCAGAGCGGCGGCCAGCCGTTCGACGCGCGCGGCCAGTTCCGCGTAGGTGAGCCGGTCGGGCTCGCGGCCGTCCGCGTGCCAGACGACCACCGCCGTGCGGCCGGGGAAGCGCTCGACCGCGCCGCGCAGGTCGTCCATGGCGGTGCGGTCGCGCCACACCCCCTCGGCCCTGAAACGGTCGCCGGTGATTTCCAGCACCGGAGCCATGTTTCCGCTCCCTTCCTGGAGGCCGATTTTCGGCTGTCTGGTATTTCGCCGCCGGCATGTCCGGTCATCGAAAATGCGGCGGACGATCGTTTGAGGAGAACTCGCTAGTAGGACATCGGGCGACCGGCGGGAGTTCGCAGGTCCAAATGGTCCGTGAGCCGTTTTCCCGCTGATTTCGGGGTGGCGGGTCTTGTGCACCGGATGCGACGCATGACCGGCTCCCTCCGATCGGTCCGACGTTCGACAAGTGTGCTCGGAAATGGGGTGAAAGGGCCACTGACCGGCTCATCGGTGCGATGTGAAGGATTCATGCCGCGAAGGTGAGCGGCGAACTGGCCCCGCCGCGGGGCGGCGGTGCAAGATGCGGTGCGCGGGGTCGCTCCACCGGGGCGGCGGTTGCGCCCCGCGCCCGCGGGTAATGCGCCGACCGAGGCGGCGAGGTCCGCCTGCATCCCCCTGTGCCCCCCGACGGCCCGGAAGAGGCTCTCATGGTGGAAACGGAAACCGGCACCGGCGTCACCGTCGCCCATCGCCGCCCCGGCACGACGACTCCCGGCGCCCGCGTCGCCGGCACGCCCCTCCCTGCGCCCGTGCCCGCGCCGGCGCCCGTGGCCGACCCGGCCACGACCGGCGCCGCCACGGCCCCGCGCATCGGTTTCAAGAGCCACCTGCGCCCCGAGATCATCCCCGGCGAGGCGGTGTACCTGGTGTCCGCGCGCGGCACGACCGCGCTGTCCGGCCGCCCCGCCGAGGTGCTCGCCCCGCTGCTGGACGGCACCCGCACCCTCGCCGAGATCCACGAGCAGGCCTCCCGGGAGCTGCCCGCCGCACAGGTCGGCCAGGTGCTCGGCCGCATGGCCAAGGCCAACCTCGTCGGGCACCGCGCCTCCACCTGCCCGGCCGACCCGGCCGCCGAGGCGTACTGGGACCTGGCCGGGCTGGACGGCTCCCGCGCCCCGGCCGCGCTCGCCGGCGCGGTCGTCGGCGTCCTCGCGCTCGGCCACGTCGAGACCGGCGCCGTCCTGGCCGCCTGCCGGGCGGCGGGCCTGGCCGCCGTGCCCGACACCGGCGGGGGCGAGCCGTGCGGCGAGCTTTCGCTGGTGGTCTGCGACGACTACCTCGACCCGGCGCTGGCGGAGGTCAACGCCCGCCGGCTGGCCGACGGGCGGCCCTGGCTGCTGGCCAAGCCGAACGGCGCCGACGTGTGGGTCGGCCCGGTGTTCCGCCCCGGCTCGGGCCCGTGCTGGGCGTGCCTGGAGCGGCGGCTGCGCGGCCACCGCCGCGCCGAGAGCTGCCTGCTGACGGCCTCCGGGGCCTCCGCGCTCCCGCCCGAGGCCTCGACCGCGCTGACCCGCGGCATGGGACTGCTGGCGGTGGCGCTGGAGGCCGCCAAGTGGCTGGCCGGGCACCGCCACGACGGCCAGGACGCGGTGTGGACGCTGGACACCCTCACCATGGCCGGGCGGCACCACCGGCTCACCCGCCGCCCGCAGTGCTCGTCGTGCGGAGACCCCGGCCTGGTCGCCCGCCGCGTGCGCCGGCCCGTCGTCCCGGTCTCCCGGCCCAAGGAGGCGCTCGGCGGCACCGGCGAGCGGGCCGCGTCCGCCCGGCAGGTCTGGGAGCGGTTCGGCGGCCTGGTCGACCCGGTCACCGGGATCATCGGCGCGGTCCGGCGCGACCCGCGCAGCCCCTCCTTCCTGCACTGCCACCTCGCGGGCCCGAACCTGGCGCTGCCGGTGAGCAGCCTGTCGACGGCGCGGGCGGGCCTGCGCGCGCAGGCCGGCGGCAAGGGCGTCACCGACCTCGATTCCAGGGTCAGCGCACTGTGCGAGGCCGTGGAACGCTACTGCGGCTCCCGCTTCGGCGACGAGCCGGCGATCACCGACACCTACCGGGGGCTCGGCGAGGCCGCCGTCCACCCCGACGCCTGCCAGCTGTTCCACCCGCGCCAGTTCCGCGACCGCGACCGGTGGAACGCCGCGCAGCCCCCGTTCCAGCACGTCCCCGCCCCGTTCGACGAGCGGGCGCCGCTGGAGTGGACCCCGGTGTGGTCGCTCACCGGTGAGCGGCACCGCTACCTGCCGTCCGACCTGCTGTACTACCGGCCGTTCACCCCGCGCGGCTCCTCGCCGGTGCGCGCCGACTCCAACGGCGCCGCGGCCGGCGCCAGCGTGGAGGACGCGATCCTGCAGGGGTTCCTCGAGCTGGTGGAACGGGACGCGGTGGCGCTGTGGTGGTACAACCGCACCCGCCAGCCCGGGGTCGCGCTGGACTCCTTCGACGACCCGTGGATCGCCACCGTGCGGCGCGGCCTGGCCTCGATGGGCCGCGAGGTCTGGGTGCTGGACCTCACCTCCGACCTGGGCATCCCGGTGATGGCGGCGATCTCGCGGCGCACCGGCGGGCGGGCCGAGGACATCATGTTCGGCTTCGGCGCGCACTTCGACCCCAAGGTGGCGCTGCGCCGCGCGCTGGCCGAGCTCGGCCAGTTGCTCCCCATCACGCCGGCCGGGGACGGCGCGGGGTACGCGACCACCGACCCGGGGCTGCTGGCCTGGTGGACGCGCGAGACGGTGGCCCGGAATCCCTACCTGCTGCCCGACCCCGGCCTGGCGCGGACGACGGCGGCCTGCCGCCCGTACACCCCGTTCGCGGACCTGCGCGACGACGTCGCCCACATCACCGAGCTGGCCCGCGCCAAGGGCCTGGAGGTGCTCGTGCTCGACCAGACCCGGCCCGACGTCGGGCTGCCCGTGGTCAAGGTCGTGGTCCCGGGTCTGCGCCACTTCTGGGCGAGGTTCGCGCCCGGCCGCCTGTACGACGTCCCGGTGGCGCTCGGCCGCCTTGACGCGCCGACGGCCTACCAGGACCTCAACCCGATCCCGTTCTTCTTGTGATCCGCGCCGCGCCGTAACACGAACCAGGAGAAGCCACGTGTCCCCACCTCTGGACGAGGAAGCCGCCTCAGGCGGCTTCCTGCTCTGGTCGCTGCGCGAGGACGTGCACGTGGAGCCCGACGCGCGCGAGGACGTGGTCACGCTGCACAGCCGCTGGGGCGACGAGAGCGTGCCGCATCCCGCGCCCCGGGTGGTGGAGGCGCTGCGCCGGATGAGCCTTGGCCCGGTCTCGCTGGAGAACGCGATCAGCGACCCCGCCGAGCGGGCCGAGCTGGACCGGTTGCTGGTCCGGCTGCAGCACCTGGTGGTCCGCTCGCTCGGCCTGGACCAGGAGCGGGCCCTGCTGTCGGTCGTGCCGCTGAGCAGGCAGGCGCGCTTCCGGCCGGCGCGGCTGTCGCCGGTGCGGGCGGTGCGCATGTCCCGGTTCGCGGTGCTACGGGCCGAGGAGGGCGCGTACTGGCTGGAGTCGCCGCTGTCGCTGCACCGCGTGGTGTTCCACCGGGCGGAGGCGATGTGGCTCGTCGGCGCGCTGAGCCGGGGCATGACCCCGGACGCCGCGCTGGCGGGGCTCCCCGCGTCCGTGCCGGGCGCGGCGGCCCTGGCCTACCTGGTGGCCGCAGGCATGGTGGTCCAGGCCGAGCCGGGTGAGTCGCCCGGCCCGCCCACCTTCGCCGAGGACACCGACCCCGCGCTGGTCACCTGGCTGCCGCAGGATTTGATGTTCCACACCCGCTCGACGCTCGGCCGGCACGACCGCGACTTCGGCGCCACCTACCCGATGGGCGAACGCTGGGCCGTCGAGCCGGTCACCAAACCCGCCACCGAGGGCGGGTACGTCCCGCTGCCCCGGCCGTGCTGGGACCGGCTCATCGAGGGCGACCCGCCGCTGACCGCCGCCATCGAGGGCCACCGCCCCGCGTTCCGCTTCGGCGACGAGCCGCTGAACGACCGGCAGCTCGGCGAGGTGCTGTACCGGACGGCCCGGGTGCGCTCGCTCACCTCGGCCGCCCACGGCGGGGCGGGCAGCGGCCTGGCCAGCGACCGCCCGTACGCGAGCGCGGGGTCGGCCTACGAGCTGGAGCTGTACACGGCCGTCAGCGGGTGCGCCGGCATCCGCGATGGGATGTACCACTACGACCCGCTTGGGCACCGGCTGGAACCGATCGACGTGGACGCGGTGGACCTGCGGGAGCTGCTCGACCGCGGGCGGCTGTCGGCGGGGCTGGCGTCCGTCCCGCCGGTGCTGATCCTGGTCACCGCCCGGTTCAGGCGCGTCTCCTGGAAGTACACCGGCCCCGGGTACGCGCTCATCCTGAAGAACGCCGGCGCGCTCACCCAGACGCTCTACCTGGTCAGCACGGCCATGGGGCTGGCCGGGTGCGCGCTCGGCGCCGCCGACATCGAGGCGACGGCCCGGGCCCTCGGCACCGACTGGCGCACCGAGTCGTGCGTGAGCGGGTTCGCGCTCGGCAACCGGGACGAGGAGCCGCAGGCCCTGCCGCCCGGCCGCCGCCCGGCCAACGACCCCGCTTGGGGAGACCTCGCCGCGGAGCTGCTGCACAAGAGCGCCGGCTGACCCCGCCGCCGCGCTCCCCGGCCGTCCTGCGGCGCCTTCGGGCGGGCTTCCTCCCGCCTCGCGCCGCGCCCTCCGGTCGCCTCCCGACGCCCGCCGCGCCATATCAAGCGCTGATTTCGGTCCGATATAAAATGCTCGGTCAAACCATGGGGAATACCGGCCATGAGGAATTCACGACCGGTTCGTGAAGTGCGGCCTTCCTCTTACCCGGCTTCTCATCGCACAATTAGGACAGCTGGGAACGCCACCGCGAAAAGAAGGGGAAGGCCATGCCGACCTGCACCATCGACACCGACCGGCACTTCACCGAGTTCGTCGCCCAGGCCTGGCAGGACCCGAAGTCCACGGAACAGGGGGAAAACCACCTTCTCGGCGCATTCGGCATTCACCCCGCCAGCGCCGGATACGAGTTCGAGTCACATTTCGACCTGGGGCAGGATCTGATCATCGAGCAGCTGGACGGCTCCACCCCGGCGTTCGCGGTGCCCACCTACTGCGGGTGAACCACCGGCGGCGCCGCCCGCCCTCCGCCTGCGCTTCCGCGCCCTGTGCCCCCACGCCCGGGGCCCCCGCGCCCGCGCACGACCGAAACCCTTCGCACGCCAAGCCCGCGCTCGACCGCGATGAGCGTCAACCCCTGTTCTTCCGTAGAATCCCCTGAGACCCTGATCACGGCGCGCACCATCCATGGACATCCGTAGAGAGCGGCGGACACATGGGAGCGCTCCCAGTCCTCGCGCTTCGGAGCGGGAGTCAATGGACAGCGAAGTGACAAGCGGGCTTTCACCGTTGCATACCAGGGGCGCGCGAGCGGCGCCCCTGCAGCCCTCCGGCGAGGCGGAGGGCCCGCCGTGGACCCCCCGGGTGGTGCTGCCCATCACCGTGGTGATGCTGGCCGGGTTCGCGCTGACCACGATCATGAACGTGCTCATGACCGGCCCGGACGCGGCCCGTCTCGCCGGCTTCGCGGTCTGCCTGACGCTCGTGTTCACCCTGCAGCTCGCCCACTCCCTCGCCGGGCCGCGGCACTGGCGGGCCGGCACCAGGGCCACCACCCTGACGCT
Source organism: Sphaerisporangium rhizosphaerae (assembly GCF_042665155.1). NCBI lineage: Bacteria > Bacillati > Actinomycetota > Actinomycetes > Streptosporangiales > Streptosporangiaceae > Sphaerisporangium > Sphaerisporangium rhizosphaerae. The sequence continues at coordinate 124,103 of NZ_JBHTCG010000023.1, forward strand.
CCAGGCGCTGGCCACCTACCTGCCGTTCTGGTGGCTCGGCAGCGCGTGGGGCGGCATGATCGGCTTCCTCGCCGGATCGGCGCTGCTGTCGGTGACCGGGCCCGCGCGCTGGCCGCTGTACGTGGCCGGCGGCGCGGGCATCCTGCCGGTGCTCGCCTCCGAGGGCGTGCCCCCCGTGGGCCTGGCGTACGGCACCGGCTTCGCCCTGCTCACCGGCCTGGTGGTCTACGGGATGAGCTCGTTGTCGACGCTGGTGGCCGAACTGTACGCCGCACGCGGCAAACTCGCCCGCATGGCCGTCACCCGCGAACGCCTGCGCGTCGCCCGCGACCTGCACGACCTACTCGGCTACAGCCTCTCCGCCATCACCCTCAAAAGCGAACTCACCCACCGCCTGCTCCCCGCACACCCCCACCGCGCCCGCGACGAGATCACCGACATCCTCACCGTCGCCCGCCAAGCCCTCTCCGACGTCCGCACCGTCGCCAACGGCTACCGCACCATGTCCCTCACCACCGAAGCCGACTCCGCCACCAGCGTCCTCACCGCCGCCGACATCGACGTCACCACCACCATCACCACCCCCGACCTCCCACCCCACATCGAAACCGTCCTGGCCACCGTCCTACGCGAAGCCGTCACCAACATCCTGCGCCACAGCAAAGCCCAGCACGCCACCATCCACGCCACCCTCCACACCAACGGCCACAACGACACCATCCACCTGCACATCGCCAACGACGGCGTCGACCCCACAGAAACCACCCCCACCGTCAACGGCGGCAACGGCCTCGGAAACCTCACCACCCGCCTACGCACCATCAACGGCCACCTCACCGCCGGCATCGACACCGACGGCTGGTTCCACCTCACCGCCCAAGCCCCCACCACCACCACCGGGCACCGGCCCGTCCCGGAACGGGAGCTGCCGCCGGACGCGATCGTCCCCCGGCTGGTCCCCCGGCTCGCGCAGCGGGCGCTCTCCCGGGGCCCGGCCCCGCGCGCCGATCCCGCCGACGGCGCCGCGCCGCGCGTCTCACCGCTGTGGCGGCTCAGGTCGGCGCGGCACCGGCTGAAACAGATGCTGCCGTTCCCCCGCGCGGGCATGGTGCCCGACGACGTCGACACCGACCTGTGGGGGCCGCGCCAGCCGATCCCGGTGACCTTGGTGGTGCTGGCGGGATACGCGGCGATCATGCTGATCAACGTGATCGACGCCGCGCCCGGCACCGCCGGCCTGCTCGGTTTCGCGGCGTGCCTGGCCGCCGATCTCGGCCTGCAACTCGTCCACTCGTTCCGCGGTCCCCGAAGCTGGTCGCGAGGGGCCCGCGTGTTCTCTCTGTGCGCCCAGGCGCTCGTCTGCTATCTGCCCCTGCTGTGGGTCGGCCGTCCGTGGGGCTCCATGGTGGGCTTCCTGGCCGGGTCGGTGCTGCTGGTGGTGCCCGGCGGCGCCGGGTGGGCGCTGTACGCGGCCGTGGTGGGCAGCGTGGTGCCGCTGGCGATGGCCCTCGGCGCCGAGCCGCGCTACCTGGTGTACCTCCCGGTGTCCAGCCTGCTGACCGGCATGATCGTGTACGGGATGAGCTCGTTGTCGACGCTGGTGGCCGAACTGTACGCCGCACGCGGCAAACTCGCCCGCATGGCCGTCACCCGCGAACGCCTGCGCGTCGCCCGCGACCTGCACGACCTGCTCGGCTACAGCCTCTCCGCCATCACCCTCAAAAGCGAACTCACCCACCGCCTGCTCCCCGCACACCCCCACCGCGCCCGCGACGAGATCACCGACATCCTCACCGTCGCCCGCCAAGCCCTCTCCGACGTCCGCACCGTCGCCAACGGCTACCGCACCATGTCCCTCACCACCGAAGCCGACTCCGCCACCAGCGTCCTCACCGCCGCCGACATCGACGTCACCACCACCATCACCACCCCCGACCTCCCACCCCACATCGAAACCGTCCTGGCCACCGTCCTACGCGAAGCCGTCACCAACATCCTGCGCCACAGCAAAGCCCAGCACGCCACCATCCACGCCACCATCCACACCAACGGCCACAACGACACCATCCACCTGCACATCGCCAACGACGGCGTCGACCCCACAGAAACCACCCCCACCGTCAACGGCGGCAACGGCCTCGGAAACCTCACCACCCGCCTACGCACCATCAACGGCCACCTCACCGCCGGCATCGACACCGACGGCTGGTTCCACCTCACCGCCCAAGCCCCCACCACCACCACCGGGCTCGGCGAGGACTACCCCGGGGAGCACGCGGCGATGGGCTCGGCCGGACCGCCGGTCCCCTGAGGCGCGGGTGCGGAAGGGTCAGCGCAGCGCGGGCAGGCCGACGGCGGCGGCCATCACGATGCGCTTGAGCGCCGGCAGGAACGCTGGGCAGGCGGCCGCCATGACGGGGTCCTCGGCGTAGATCTCGCGCAGCACCGCGGGAGGGTTGGAGACGGGGTAGAGCATTCCGGCGCCCGCGGTCGCCAGCCCGACCAGCTCGTAGGCCTCGCTCTCGGTCAGGCCGGAGGGCGCCGCGGCGACGCGGGCGGCCAGGTCGCCGATGACGTCCAGCACGGCGCGCTTGCACGCGCGCGCCGCCTCCACCGAGACGTTGTGCTCGAGGCTGGTGGCCGTGTTGCCGAGCAGGTCGCACATGAGCGGCCGCGCCTCGAGCGTCTCGGTGAGCGCGGCGACGACGGCCGCGAGGCCGGTGGCCCGGCCGAGCCGTTCGGCGACCTCGCTCCCCCACTCTCGCCACTCCTCGGCGGCCAGGACGAGGTAGATCTCCTCGCGGGTGCCGAAGTAGCGTCCGACGTTGGACTTGGCCAGGCCCGCGGCGGCGGCGACCCCGCCGAGGCTGACCGCGCGCACGCCGGATCGCAGGGCCAGTTCGCGGGCGGCCTCCAGAATGGCCTCGCGCCGCTGCAGCTTGTGCTCGGGCCGTCTGGCCCGGAGGAATCCCTGCGTCATGTCGCAGCAAGCATACGGCGACGATAAAAGAACGCCGTTCTCTTGTTAAGATGACATCGTTCTGTTAACGTCGGCGCACATCCGGACGCATCACGTCCACCGGCGGGAGGCAGCGCGTGGTCGAGGTACAACTGAGGATCAACGGGACCGTCCACACCTGCGAAATCCCGCCACAGGTCAGCCTGCTGGACGTCCTGCGCGAGCACCTCGGGCTCACCGGCACCAAGAAGGGCTGCGATCAGGGGGCGTGCGGCGCGTGCACGGTGCTCGTCGACGGCGAGCGCATCAACTCCTGCCTGACGCTCGCCGTGCAGTACGCCGGCCGCGAGGTCACCACCATCGAGGGCGTCGCGGGCGAGCAGGGCCCGCACCCGCTTCAGGCGGCGTTCATCCGCAACGACGGCTTCCAGTGCGGCTACTGCACCTCCGGGCAGATCTGCTCGGCGATCGGCATGCTCGCCGAGCACGCCTCCGGCGCGCCGAGCCTGGTCACCGAGCACCTGGCCGCGACCGGCGCCGAGCTGACGGACGCCGAGATCAGAGAGCGCATGAGCGGCAACCTGTGCCGCTGCGGCGCCTACAACGGCATCGTCGACGCCATCCGCGAGGTCGCCACCACCCAGGCCCGGCGGGAACTCGCCGAAGACGGGGACCGGCGGGCGGACCGCGAGCACACCGCCGCGCGCGCCGGACGGCCGGCCTCCGCGGCGGAGGCCGCCCGATGAGGCCGCTCGCCTACGTGCGCCCCGGCGACGTCCCGGCCGCCCTGCGCGCCATCACCGCCGAGCCGGGCGCGAGGTTCCTCGGTGGCGGCACCAATCTGGTCGACCTGATGCGGCAGGACGTCGAACGCCCCGCCACGGTCGTCGACATAACCGGCCTCCCCCTGGACCGGGTGGAGCAGGCCCCGGACGGCGGGGTGCGCGTCGGCGCGCTGGCGCGCAACAGCCACCTGGCCGCCCACCCGGTCATCCGCGGCCGGTACCCGGTGCTGGCGCAGGCCGTCCTCAGCGGCGCCTCGGCGCAGCTGCGCAACATGGCGACGGTCGGCGGCAACCTGCTCCAGCGCACCCGCTGCCCCTACTTCTACGACGGCGCCGCCGCCTGCAACAAGCGCGAGCCCGGCAGCGGGTGCGACGCGATCGGCGGGCTCAACCGCGACCACGCCGTGCTCGGCGCCAGCGAGGCGTGCGTCGCCACCCATCCCTCCGACATGTGCGTCGCCCTGGCCGCGCTGGACGCCGTGGTCGTCGTCGAGAGCCTGCGCGGCGAACGGCGCGTCCCGATGGAGGACTTCCACCGGCTGCCCGGCGGCACCCCGCACATCGAGAGCGCGATCGAGGCCGACGAGCTGGTCACGGCGGTGGAACTGCCCCCCTGCCCGGTCGCGGCGACCTCCCGCTACCGCAAGGTCCGCGACCGGGCGTCCTACGCCTTCGCGCTGGTCTCGGTCGCCGCGGCGATGGAGGTCCGCGACGGCGCGGTGGCGGAGGTGCGCCTGGCCCTCGGCGGCGTCGCGGCCAAGCCGTGGCGGGCCCGGGAGGCAGAGCGGGTCCTGCTCGGCGCGCCGGCCGTCGAGGAGTCCTTCCGTCGGGCCGCCGAGGCCGAGCTCGCCGCCGCCACCGCCCTGTCCCACAACACCTTCAAGATCGAGCTGGCCCGGCGCACCGTCACCGCGACGCTGCTGCGGCTGCTCACCGACGGGAGCGCGGCATGACCCGCACCGATGCGCACGGCACGAACGGCACGACCGCGGCGGAGGGCTCGCCGGTGACGTCGCCGGCCGGGGAGCGCGGCCCGGCGCGCGTGGAGGGCTCCAGGCGTCTGGTCGGCAGGCCGGTCGACCGGGTGGACGGGGTGCCGAAGACCACCGGCGCGGCCCGGTACTCGGCCGAGCACCCCTACCCCCGACTCGCCCACGCCGTCCTGGTGCACGCGACCATCACGCGCGGCCACCTCACCGCCATCGACACCGCCGAGGCGTCGGCCGTGCCGGGCGTGCTCACCGTCATCACCCACCACAACGCGCCCGTGCTGAAGCCCCCGCCGCCGGTCAGCGTCATGAACCTCAGCACGATGGCCTCCGGCACGTCGGTCGCCTACCTCAACACCGACGAGGTCCACTGGAACGGCCAGCCGGTCGCGGTCGTCGTCGCCGAGACCCTGCACGCCGCCCAGCACGCCGCCCGGCTGGTGAGGGTCACCTACCGCGAGTCGCCCGCGGCCGTCGACTTCGCCGCCGAGGAGCCGAACGCCACGCCGCAGAAGAACGACATGGTCTCCGAGGGCTCGGCGAAGAAGGGCGACGCCGAGGCCGCGCTCGCGGCGGCGCCGGTGTCGGTGGACCTGCGGTACACCACGCCGGCGCACGCCCACAACGCGATCGAGCCGCACGCCACCACGGCCGTCTGGGACGGCGACCGGCTGACCGTCCACGACGGCGCGCAGAACGTGGCCTGGATGCGCGACCATCTCGCCCTGCGCTTCGGCGTGCCCGCCGCCGGGGTCCGCGTCGTCGCGCCGTACGTCGGCGGCGCGTTCGGCGGCAAGACCGTGGTGTGGGCCGGGACGATCCTCACCGTGATGGCGGCACGGGTGACCGGCCGGCCGGTGCGGATGACGCTCACCCGCGAGGGCGTCTACCGCACGGTCGGCGGGCGCACCCCCTCGGCGCAGCGCGTCGCGCTCGGCGCCCGGCCCGACGGGCGGCTCACCGCGCTGGTCCACACCGGCGTCACCCAGATCGGCCGGGTCGGGGGCGGGCCCGAGCAGGTCACCTCCCAGTCGCGGCACCTCTACGACGCCGGGAACATCCTGCTCCAGCAGAGCCAGGTCGCGCTGGACACGGTCTCCAACACCTACATGCGCGCGCCCGGGGAGTCGATCGGCACCTTCGCGCTGGAGGCGGCGATCGACGAGCTGGCCTGCGAGCTCGGCATGGACCCGATCGAGCTGCGCATGCGCAACGAGCCCGAGCGCAACCCCATCGACGGCAAGCGCTTCTCCCACCGGATGCTGCGCGAGGCGTACGCGATGGGCGCGCGACGGTTCGGCTGGGCGGAGCGCACGCCGGAGCCCGGCTCGATGCGCGACGGCAGGTGGCTGGTCGGCATGGGCGTCGCCTCGGCCTACCACCCGGCGTGGCAGTTCGCCGCCAACCTCACGGTGCGCCTGTCGGCCGACGGCACGGTGCTGGTGCGCTGCGGGTTCCACGAGATGGGCATGGGCGGGGCGACCGCCCAGGCGCAGATCGCCGCCGACGCCCTCGGCGTGCCGTTCGAGGCCGTGCGGGTCGAGTACGGCGACTCCGACCTGCCCACCGGGCCCGGGGCGGGAGGCTCGGGCCAGACCGCCAGCGTGGCGGCGAGCCTCGGCACCGCCTGCGCGAGGCTGCGCGGCACGATGCTGGCGCTGGCCCGGCGGTCGAAGGACTCCCCGCTCCGGGGAAGCCGCCGGGCCGAGGTCCGCGCCCGCGACGGGGGGCTGTGGACCTCCCCCGCCGGGACCGTCGCAGGCGAGACGTACGCGGCGATCCTCGCCCGGGCGGGCCGCCCGCACGTCGAGGTGGCCGTCGGATCCGACACGCGCGTCGGGACGGCGGTCGGACAGGCCCGGTTCATGGCCAAGTTCCTGCTCGACCGGCGGCGCTGGACCAAGGCGGCGTGCGGGGCGCAGTTCTGCGAGGTGCGCGTCGACCCCGACACCGGCGAGGTGCGGGTGTCGCGGTGGGTGGGGGCGTTCGACGTCGGGACGGTCATCAACGCCAAGACCGCCGCCGCCCAACTGCGGGGCGGCATCGTCATGGGCATCGGCATGGCCCTGTCGGAGGAGACGCTGACCGACCCGCGCACCGGGCGCATCATGAACCCCGGCCTCGCCGGGTACCACGTCCCGGTGCACGCCGACATCCCGCCGATCGACGTCTGCTACTTGGACGAGCCCGACCCGACCATGCCGCTCGGCCTGATCGGCGTCGGCGAGGTCGGCATCACCGGCGTCGCCGCCGCCGTCGCCAACGCCGTCCACCACGCCACCGGCCGCCGCGTCCGCGACCTGCCCATCACCCCCGACAAACTCCTCTGACCACCCCTCCGGCTCCCCCGCCGGCGGCGGGCGCGGGGGCGGCAGGGGGTTCGGTAAGTTGTGTCGGGTGTCTGTCGTGCCCGGTACGCCGTCCGTGTCCGCGGTGAGCCCCTCCTCCCGCCTGGCGTGGCTGGACGCGTTGCGGGGCATCGGCGCCGTCGCGGTGGTGGCCGAGCACCTGCTGCCCTGGGTGGTCCCGTGGCTGCGCCCGTACTGGTTCAACATCGGCATCTACGGCGTCCTGGTGTTCTTCCTGGTCAGCGGCTACATCATCCCCGCCTCACTGGAACGGCACGGGGACGTGCGGGCGTTCTGGATCAGCCGCGCCTTCCGGCTGTACCCGCTGTACCTGCTGGTCATCGGGCTGGTGCTGGCGATGGCGTGGCGCCTGCCGGTGCGCGAGGCGGTGCCACGCGACCCCGCCGCGGCGGTCGCGCACGCCACCATGCTGCTGGACGTGGTCGGCGTCGGCGGCGTCGCCGACACCATGTGGACCCTGTCCTACGAGATGGTCTTCTACCTGCTGGTCACCGCGCTGTTCGTCACCGGCGCGCACCGGCGCAGCGCCGTGCCCGCGGTGGTGCTCGGCCTGGCGGCGGTCGCCGTGGCCGCGCTCGTCCCGGCCGCCGCGCTGCGCGGCGCCTGGGTCGTATGGGCGTCCGGCGCGGTCCTCGCCATCGGGCTCGCGTGCGTGGTGTCGGGCCGCCTGCGCAGGACCGGCGCCTGCCTGCTCGGCGTGATGGCGCTGGTCCTGCTGTTCCTGGGCAGCCGGGTGCCCTGGCTGGGCGTGCTCATCCTGGCGGTGATGTTCGCCGGAACCGCCGTGTACCGCTGGGAGAGCGGCACCGGCCCGTTCTGGCCGGTCGCGCTGACCATGGCGCTGGTGGCCCTCACCCCGCTGCCCGCCCGCCAGGCCGGCTGGTGGTGGTCGGCGCCGGATGTGTGGATCACCACCGTCGCGCTGGCCAGCGCGACCTTCGCGGGCGCCTTCGCCCTGCGCCGCCGCCGCGTCCCGCGCGTGCTCACCTGGCTCGGGCTGGTCAGCTACTCGCTCTACCTGCTGCACCATCCGCTGCTGCGGCTGTACGTCTCGGTGACCGGCGACCTGCGCTGGTCGGCGTGGCACGTCCAGGTGCTGATGGCCGCGCTGTTCCTGGCGCTGGTCCTGCCCGCGTCCTGGGTGACCTACCGCCTGGTCGAGCGCCCCGCCCAGCGCCTGGGCCACCGCCTCGCCCGCCGGGCCCCGCACGGCGACCGGCGCCGCAGCGCCTCCCCCGCCGCGTAGGCGCCCGGCCTCGGCCATTCGATCCCGCGAGATGTCCCGGGAGCGGTTCGGGAGATACCGGGGGTGCCTCGTCGCGAAAGTCATAGTTGACATCAACTAGTCGATGATTGATAGTCAGTATCAACTAACAAGGTGGGAACTCGTGGAGAAGCGACGCAAGGTGTCCAATCCGCTGGCTCTGGCCGTGCTCGTCTACCTGATGGCCGAGCCGATGCACGCCTACGAGCTCGGACGACGACTCCAGGAGCACGGCAAGGACCGCAGCATCAAGTACAACCGCGGGTCGCTGTACATGGTGGTCGAGCAACTGCGCAAGGCGGGGTTCGTCGCCGAACGGGAGACCGTGCGCGACACCCAGCGTCCGGAACGCACCATCTACGGCATCACCGAGGCGGGACGCGCCGAGCTCTACGACTGGATGCGCGAACTGGTCGCCGTCCCCCGCGAGGAGTACCCCTCCTTCGGGGTCGCCCTGTCGCTGCTGGCCGTGCTCGCCCCGGCGGAGGGGGCCGGCCTGCTCGGCCGCCGCCTCGCGGCCCTGACCGAGCAGGCCGAGGAGGTGCGGGGGGTGCTGCGGCAGGCCGGCGAGGACCAGGTGCACTGGGTGTTCCTGGCCGAGGAGCGCTACCGGCTCGCCCTGGTGGAGGCCGAGATCCGCTTCGCCGCCGATCTCGCCGAGTCCCTGAAGGACCCCACCTACGAGCGGGCCTGGCAACGGATGCGGGAGGACATGACATGAGCAAGGTGAGGACGGCACTGGTCATCGGCGGCGGCGTCGCGGGCCCGGTGGCGGGAATGGCCCTGCGCAGGGCCGGGGTGGAGGTCACCCTCTACGAGGCCTACCCGACCACGGCCGACGGCGCCGGCGGCTCGCTCGGCCTGGCGCCCAACGGCCTGGCGGCGCTGGAGATCGTCGGTGCCGCCGACGCGGTGCGGGCGCTCGCCCGTCCGATGCCCCGCTCGGTCATGGCCGTCGGGCGCAGACGGCTCGACACCCTGCCCACGCTGCCCGGCCTCGCGCCTTTGCAGCTCATCTGGCGCGCCGACCTGCACCGCGCGCTGTACGACCGCGCGGTCGCGCTCGGCGTCCGGGTCGAGCACGGCAAGCGGCTGGTGGGAGCCGAGGAGACCGGCTCGGGGGTCACGGCGCGGTTCGCCGACGGGACCACGGCCACGGCCGACATCCTGGTCGGCGCGGACGGCATCCGCTCCACGGTCCGCACGCTGATCGACCCGGACGCGCCGGGCCCGACCCCCACCGGGCTGCTCGGCTTCGAGGCCATCGCCGACTTCGACCTGCGGCAGCACGAGGGGACGATCACCTACGCCTTCGGCAGGCGCGGCTTCTACCTGTTCCGCCCGCACCCCGGCGGCGGGGCCGAGTGGGGCGCCAACCTGCCCCACCCGTCCATGACCCTGACCGAGGCCCGGCGGATCCCGAACGAGGAGTGGCTGCGCAGGCTGCTGGAGCACCACGCCGAGGACCACCCCGGCGCCGAGCTGATCCGGCACACCGACCCCGGGCGGCTCCAGGTGCTGGGGTCGATGTACATGATGCCGCGCGTGCCGCGCTGGCACAGCGACCGCATGGTCCTGGTCGGCGACGCCGTGCACGCCCCGTCCAACAGCTCCGGCCAGGGCGCGTCACTGGCCGTCGAGAGCGCCGTCGAGCTCGCCCGTTGCGTGCGCGACCTGCCCGACGCGCCCTCCGCTTTCGCCGCCTACGAGCGCCTGCGCCGGCCGAGGGTGGAGCGGGTCGCCGCGCGCGCGGCCAGGATCAACGGCGGCAAGGCGGCCGGGCCGCTGGCCAGGGCCCTGATGCCGCTGCTGATGCCGATCATGCTGAAGACGGTCATGCACCCCGAGCGGGCCTTCGGCGTCGAACAGCGTCACGTCATCGCCTGGGACGAACCGGCCGCCACCCTCGGCTAGTACTCCAGTGACTGTTCGTGATCTCGCTGGTTATGGGGGCATGGGTACGGCCACCGCGTGATCATCAGTGGTTGTGAAGACATCCGAAGATCATGCGATGGCCGCGGGCCTCAGCGTAGACCC
>NZ_JBHTCG010000024.1:0-133272 GCF_042665155.1 Sphaerisporangium rhizosphaerae
CAGCGCGTTGCGCAATGCGATGATCAACCACATCAACGGGGTGGTGGGCCACTACAAGGGCAAGATCTACGCCTGGGACGTGGTCAACGAGGCCTACGCCGACGGCAACTCCGGTGGGCGGCGCAGCAGCAACCTGCAGTCGACCGGCAACGACTGGATCGAGGTGGCGTTCCGCACCGCGCGCGCCGCCGACCCCGCCGCCAAGCTCTGCTACAACGACTACAACATCGACAACTGGACCTGGGCCAAGACCCAAGGCGTCTACAACATGGTCAAGGACTTCAAGGCGCGGGGTGTGCCGATCGACTGTGTGGGGTTGCAGTCGCACTTCAACAGCGGCAGCGCCTACAACTCCAACTACCGCACCACCATCTCCAGCTTCGCCGCCCTCGGCGTGGACGTGCAGATCACCGAGCTGGACGTCCAAGGCGCCTCGGCGACCACCTACGCCGCCATCGTCAACGACTGCCTGGCGGTGTCGCGCTGCGCGGGCATCACCGTGTGGGGCGTGCGCGACCAGGACTCCTGGCGTTCCGGTGACACCCCGCTGCTGTTCAGCGGCAGCAACAAGAAGCCCGCCTACGACGCCGTCCTGAACGCGCTCAACAACGCCACCCCCAACCCCACACCCACGCCGACGCCGACGCCGACGCCGACGCCCACGCCGACTCCGACTCCGACGCCCACCCCCACTCCGACGCCCACGCCGACCCCGACGCCGACCCCGGTGCCGGACGGATGCGTCGCGACGATCACGACGACCAACAGCTGGCCGGGTGGCTTCCAGTCGACGGTGACCGTCCAGGCGGGCAGCGCGGCGCTCAGCGGATGGACCGTGCGGTGGACCTGGCCCGGCGGGCAGAGCATCAGCAGCCTGTGGAGCGGCACCCAGAGCACGTCCGGGTCCAGCGTCACCGTGCGTAACGCCGCCTACAACGGCTCCGTCGCCGCCGGCGCCTCCACGACCTTCGGGTTCACCGCGAACGGTACCGCGGCCACCCCCACCGCCACCTGCACCAGCCCCTGACGGGGGCCGGACAAGATGATGAGGAGAATACAGATGCGTCTGCCCTGGCGAGCGCGATCACCGCGCCCCTCCGCCGCCACGACCGCGGCGCCGCCCCGGCGGGCCGCGCGCCGCGGCCTGATGATCGGCGCCATTCCGGTCCTGCTGGCCGGAGCCGGCCTGGTGGGCACCCAGCCCGCCCAGGCGGCCGTCGCCTGCCGGGTCGACTACACCGTCAGCTCGAACTGGCCGGGCGGCTTCGGCGCCAGCGTCACCATCAACAACCTCGGTGACGCCGTCAACGGCTGGCGGCTGACCTGGTCCTTCGGCGCCGGTCAGAGCATCACCCAGATCTGGAACGCCACCCAGACGCAGTCCGGCTCGTCGGTGACCGCCACCAACGTCTCCTACAACGCCGCCATCCCCTCCGGGGGCAGCGTCAACTTCGGCTTCAACGGCTCGGCGACCGGCAGCAACCCCAACCCCACGTCGTTCTCCCTGAACGGCGTGGAGTGCACCGGCACCCCCGGCACTCCCACGCCGACGCCGACGCCGACGGTCACCCCGACCCCGAACCCGACGCCGACGCCGACTCCCACCCCGACGCCCACGCCGACTCCCACCCCCACGCCGACGCCGACCGGCACGTGCAACCTGCCCTCGTCGTACCGCTGGACGTCGACGGGCGCGCTGGCGCAGCCGAAGTCGGGCTGGGTGTCGCTGAAGGACTTCACCAACGTGGTCTACAACGGCAAGCACCTGGTGTACGCCACCACGCACGACAACGGCTCCAGCTGGGGCTCGATGGGCTTCAGCACGTTCACCAACTGGTCGGACATGGGCTCGGCCACCCAGACCAAGATGAACTCCGGCACCGTGGCGCCCACGCTGTTCTACTTCGCTCCCAAGAACATCTGGGTGCTGACCTACCAGTGGGGCGGCACGGCGTTCTCCTACCGCACCTCCAGCGACCCCACCAACCCCAACGGCTGGTCGGCGCAGCAGACACTGTCCACCGCGAGCATCTCCGGCTCGGGCACCGGGCCGATCGACCAGACGCTCATCGGTGACGGCCAGAACATGTACCTGTTCTTCGCCGGCGACAACGGCAAGATCTACCGCTCCAGCATGCCCATCGGCAACTTCCCGGGCAGCTTCGGCTCCAACTACACCCAGATCATGAGCGACTCGACCAACAACCTGTTCGAGGCGGTCGAGGTCTACAAGCTGCAGAACCAGAACAAGTACCTCATGATCGTCGAGGCGATCGGCTCGCAGGGCCGGTACTTCCGGTCCTTCACCGCCGACAGCCTCAGCGGCTCCTGGACGCCCAACGCCGCCAGCGAGAGCAACCCCTTCGCCGGCAAGGCCAACAGCGGCGCCACCTGGACCAACGACATCAGCCACGGTGACCTGGTCCGCAACAACCCCGACCAGACCAAGACCGTCGACCCCTGCAACCTGCAACTGCTCTACCAAGGCCGCAGCCCCAGCTCCAACGGCGTCGACTACGGCCTGCTGCCCTACCGCCCGGGCCTGCTGACCCTCCAGCGGTAACCACCTGACACCGGTCCGGCCGAGTGCTCTCGGACGCTCACCGCCAAGGCACGCGCCTTGGCGGTGAGCCTCCCCACGGCACGCGATCAGGCCCCGGATGGAACTGGACGGGCGGGCTCGGCGCAGACCGAGCCCGCCTTATCCATGTACGAGCTCAGGGGGTGCGCCGGCATCACCAGAGGCGTCGACCGTCACGTGTCGCCAGACGAACTCACGAAGTCGCCGCCCCGGCACGGCGTCTCACCTCGAGAACCCGCCGGACCTGCTCCAGCGCAGCGTGGAGGACCCGCGTCTGAAGGTGATCTCTTTCCCGCCATCGACCGCCGAGACCTTCTCCCAGCCGTCGAAGCTCCTCGTAAGGTGGTGATCCCACGTGCGCAGGTTCCCCACCCCCACGGCCGCGATGGACTCCATCGGCGGCTCGCCGTCCGAACAGTAGCGGCCGAAGTCCGCCGTGGCCGTGACGGTCTCGCCGAAAGCCCGCAACCGGATCCCCTGGCACGCCTCGGTGGTCGTGCCGTAGATCAGGCTCGGCCTCGTCCACCCGCCGGCCCCCGGGTCGGAGTGCTGCTCATAGAGCCCCTTACCACGCCGGTAGTGCATGGCCACCCGCCGCCCGTCGCCCAGTCCGACCATGGCGTTGTACGGATCTCCAGCGCCACGCCAAGGGATGTCGCTCTTCCGTAGCTCGTACGAATAGCCCCTCACGGGAGTGGCGGCCGACCGAGAGGCCGATGGGGCAGGCCGAGAGGCTGATGGGGCAGGCCGAGAGGCTGATGGGGCCGACCGAGATGTCGATGGCGCCGGCTGGGATGCCGATGGGGCAGGCCCCGTCCGCGTGCTCGTCGACCCTTGACCTCCGCACGCCGCCACCATCGCCAACAGCAGCATTCCGGCCGACGCCGGCGGACGCTTCATGCGCACACCTCGCTTTCTCGACGCTCACCCGCGCTGTCACCCGGCGCGACCTCAACGGCTTCGTACCATCCTTTCCGATCGACCACGTCCGCGGAGACCGGAGGGTTCGATCGAAAGGCCGCTACGCGGCCGCGGCGCACGGCGGCCGGGGCCAGATCCGCCAGGCGTACCGCGAAGGCCAGGAGGACCAGTTGGCCGCTCTGGGGCTGGTCCTCAACGCCGTGGTCCTGTGGAACACCCGCTATTTGGACGCCGCTGTGGCTCGGCTCCGCGCCGAGGGGCACGACATCAGGGACGAGGACGCCGCCCGGCTCTCCCCGCTCAAGGACCGGCACATCAACTTCCTGGGCCGGTACCTCTTCAACATCACCGCCAGCGGCCCAGGCCAGGGACTGCGACCCTTCCGCGATCCGGACGCACCCGAGGACGGTGACTAGGAGGCATAGCCCCGGAATGTGTGGCCAAGTCCTGTTCGCCTACGGGGTGGTGCGGTACGGGGGAGCCAGCCATCACGCTCTCCCCGCCGGGCACGGGTTATCCGGGTCAGCCGGTCGTGATGGCGAAGGGCCCGTTGTTCGCGAAGACGAGCTTGGCGAAGTTCTCGCCGATGCGGCGGTGTCCTTCGGGGCTGGGGTGGATCGCGTCCGGCAGGGGGAACTCGTCGTGGTCGCTCTCGCCGTAGAGGTCGAGTCCGTCGAGGTAGTGGAGGTTGGGGTCTTCGGCGGACCGCTGTTTGACGGTGTCGGCCAGGACGTCGCGGACGATCGTGAGCGTCAGCCGTCCGGCGGCGGTCTCGGCCGGATCACCGGTGGCCTTGAACTTCAGGGTTCCACTGGAGAGGTCCGGCATCAGAGGTCCGGGGGTGTTCTCGTGGGTCGGACACAGGATGGGGGAGACCAGGAGCAAGGGGGTTGTGGGGTGGCCCTCGCGGATGGTGTCGAGGAAGCCGTGGATGGCGGGGGTGAAGGCGCGCAGGCGCATGGCGTCGCTGTTGACGACGTTGATGCCGAGCTTGAGGCTGATCAGGTCTGCGGGGGTGTCGCGCATCGCGCGGGCGGTGAACGGGTCGACCAGTGCGCTGCCGCCGAATCCGAGGTTGATCAGCTCCACATCGCCTGCGGAGGCGGCCAGGGCGGGCCAGATGGTGCTGGGGAAGACGGCGTTGGATCCGTGGCTGATGGAGCTGCCGTGGTGCAGCCACACCCGCTGCCCCTTGTCCGGGGCGGGCTCGACGGGGGCGTCGGTGCGCAGGGCGATGACCTCGGTGATCTCCGCGTGCGGGAGCCAGATCTCGATGTCTTTCTCGCCGGTGGGGAGGTCGGTGAAGTGGGCGGTGCCGGTGGGGCCCGGGGTGAATTCCGCAGTCTGGGTCTGCATGTCAGTGATGGTGCGCAGGTTCCCGCCGTCCACGGTGGCCTGGGCGGTGAGGCGGCCGTCGACCAGGAGGTCGTAGATGCCGTCCGGCAGGGGCGGGAAGCCCCGGTAGACGCGTTTGGTGGGCAGGGTCTCCAGGCGGATGGTGGTGGCGCTGGTACGGAAGGCCAGCCGGACACCGGAGGGCTGGGCCTCGGCCACGGCCAGCAGGTCGTCGGGGATCTGGCGGCGCGCCCAGGCAGGCAGCCGGTGCGGCAGCAGGCCGTGGGCAGTCTCTTCCACGTCGAGGTGCCCGCGCAGGTAGTCGGCGGTGATGGGGGTGGTGATCAGGTTCTGTTCGGTGCTCATTGCCTCAAACTTTTGATTCTGGGGTGGGGCGGCCGGTCAGGGGGTGGACCGGCTCCCCAATGCGGTGTCGAGGCAGTCCAAGGTCCAGGCCCAGGACTGCTGAGCGGCGACGTCCGTGTGGTCGAAAGCGCCGGCCGCCTCCAGGGAGGCATAGCCGTGGAAGACGCTGCCCAGCATGCGGACCGCGTGCGTCTGGTCCGGCTCAGCCAGGTCGTAGCCGCGCAGGATCGCCCGTGTCATCTGTGCATGCCGGACGCCGGCGCTGGCCGCGGCAGTCCGCGGGTCGAGCCGGTACCGCGCTGCTTCGTACCGGCCGGGGTGCGCCCGGGCGTAGTCCCGGTAGGCGTTCGCGAAGGCTGTCAGGGCGTCCTTGCCCGCGCGCCCGGCCACGGCGTCGGCGACCCGGTCGGCGAGTTCCTCCAGTGCGAACAGCGTGATCCGGGTCTTGAGCTCGCGGGAGTTCTTCACATGCGCGTACAGGCTCGCCGGCTTCACGTCGAAACGCCGGGCGAGCGCGGACAGGGTCACCTGGTCGAAACCGGCCTCATCGGCGAGTTCCGCACCAGCGAGCGCCAGCCGCTCCGGGCTCAGTCCTGCCCGAACCACAACCATCACCTACTCTCAGTACGTCTATGTCCAGTATGCATCTACCTACAACCTATAGGCAAACGCTGTACTCATTAAGGTTTGGCGACTCTATCGATGAGGGCGAGCGAGACGGCAGGTCTGCGAAGCCGCACGAGCACCCCCACCTTGATTCGCACAAACGGCCCTTTGCCCGAGCAAGATCAAAAGTGACGGCCCGGCGACCGCGAAGCGCCGTTCCGGTTCGCAGAACTCGTTCTCACTCAAAGACGGGTTCGGGGCCCTTCTGAGAATGGTTGTGACGGCATCCGGGGCATGACGGCCCCTCAAGAAGCCTCCCTGAGCGACGCGGACGACGTCGAGCGCCACCCTGCCCACGCTGCCGGGCCGAACCTGGCTCGCCGGTTCTACCTCAGGAGCTTCCTCGTGGTGCCGATCTCCGCCGACTGGCTGGTGATGATGGAGTCGGCCATCCGCCTGGCCGGTTCACAGATGCCGGCCCAGATGACGTCACCGAACTCGATCTCACGCATGGGACGCTCCGATGGTGGCCAGGATCAGGTTGGGGTCGGTAGCGGTGATGTAGGCGGCGTTGAGCACGTAGAGGGTCCGGCCGCGTACCGCCACCGAGGTGGGGTTCTGGAGTCCGGCGGTGAGAAGGGTGACGGTACGGCCGTCGGTGCCGATGCGCACCACCTTGTTCGGGGCGTTGAGGGCCGCGATGACCTGGTCGTCCTCGCCACCGGTGAAGGCGATGTCATCGATGCCGGCCAGGCCGGTGGCCTTGACCTGGACGGGTCCGGGGCGCCCCTGCCTGATCGGGATTCGGAGCAGGGTGCCCTGGTCGAGATTCGTGGCCCAGATCGCGCCGTGCCGTACCTTGATCCCGTTGGCGCCGAGGAATCCGGCCGCGGCGAGTTCCGGTGCCGACGACCAGATCCGGGCGGAGCCGCCGTGCAGGGGGACCGTGACGATGGAGCCGAGGACCGAGTCGGTCAGGTAGAAGGTCTTCGCCGGTTCGTCATAGGCCAGGCCGTTGGGCAGGCCGTTGGCCGGCAGCGCGGCGATGCGCTGCGGTTGCCGGCCGGGACGCAACCGGTAAAGGCCGGTGGTCGCGGGGTCGCCGCTGGCGTACAGGAAATAGAGCGTGCCGTCGGCGGTGCGGACGATGCCGGTGGTCAGGGGGAACCCGAGGGCGGGTGCGCCGCCGTCGGCCGGGGCGGGGAGGGTGGCCAGGATCCGGATCGTGCCTTCCGGGCTGATCGCGGCGACCTGACGGGCGGCGGCGAAGGTGACATAGGCCGTGCCGTCCGGGGCAAGGGCGATGTTCTCCGGCTGCTGGCCCTTCGCCAGATCGAAGTGCACCGCTATCCGGGACGTCGCGGCGCTCGACGGCGATGCGGTCATCAAGCCGATGCCGGCGGCGAGCGCGAGGGCGAGCAATCTCGTGCGCATAACTGGTCCTGTCTCCTTGAGGCGTGCGGCATCAGGCGCTCCGGTAGGAGCGCCTGGGGAACGTGCGAGGTCAGCTGGTGATTCGGGTGCGCCGGGACGCCTGCCCGGTCAGCACGCTGTGGACGAGCAGCGTCATCGCCGCGTGCGAGGGCGAGCCGGGTTCGGTCGTGGCGACGACCACCGCCTGGTCATCGGTGGTCCGCAGGGTCTGCTGGGTCACGCGCATGGTGCCCACCAGCGGGTGCCGCATCTCGTAGACCGCGTCAGCGCCGGTCTTGACGCGGTGATCGGCCCACATGGTGGCGAACTCCTGGCTCTTGACGGTCAGCTCTCCGACCAGTGCGGTCAGCAGCGGATCGTCCGGATGGCGGCCGGAGGCCGTGCGCAGGGTCGCCACGACGCCCCTGGCCTTCGCGGGCCAGTCGGCGTACAGGTCGCGAGTGTGCTCGTCCAGGAACACCAGGCGGGCCATGTTGGGCCGCCGCCCGGGTGTGTCCGGGGCCTCCCCGGCCAGATGACCGGCGTACAGGGCGTGGCCCGGCGTGTTCCACTCCAGCACGTCACCGCGCCGGCCGAGCACCAGCACGGGCACGTCACCGAGCACTGCGACCAGTTGACGAGTCGCGGGACTGACCCGCTCGGGCGCGGTACGACGTACGGCGCTTCGGCGGCGGCCCCCGGCGGCCAGTTCATGCAGGTGCCGGCGTTCCGCCTCGTCCAGGCGCAGGGCCCGGGCCAGCGCATCGAGCACGTCGGGCGAGGCGTTGAGCGCCTGGCCCTGCTCCAGCCGTGAGTAGTACGACGCGCTCACACCGGCCAGCAGCGCCAGCTCCTCCCGGCGCAGCCCGGGGACCCGGCGGCGGTCACCGTAGGTGGCCACCCCCACGTCCTCGGGTCGCAGCTGAGAGCGCCGTGTCTGGAGGAACTCCCCCAGCTGTCGTCTGCTGTTCATGGCTCACAGTATTCGCGCCCGGTTCGCGAGTCGGCCACACTCTGCCAGGGATAGGCACGGCCTCGCCCTGGCCGGACTGCGGACCGAAAATCAAAAAGGCCACTTGCGATGATCGCAAGTGGCCTTTGAGCTGGGTCGGGGTGGCGGGATTTGAACCCACGGCCTCTTCGTCCCGAACGAAGCGCGCTGCCAAGCTGCGCTACACCCCGGTGCACGAGCGGGTTGTTCGTGCTCGCATGAGTCTAGCGGACTTTGGCACTAGGTGCGTCATCCAGATCCGGCCGAGCGGGCAGGGGGTTTGGAAGATCAGGAGTGGCCGGGGCGGCGGGGGACGAGGGTGAGCAGGGTGGCCTCGGGGGGGCAGGCGAAGCGGACCGGGGCGTAGGGGGAGGTGCCGAGGCCGGCGGAGACGTGGAGCCAGGCCGAGTCGTGGCGGTGCAGGCCCTTCACCCGGGCGCGGTCGATGCCGCAGTTGGTCACCAGGGCGCCGTAGAAGGGGATGCAGAGCTGGCCGCCGTGGGTGTGGCCCGCCAGCAGGAGCTGGTAGCCGTCGGCGGCGAAGCGGGACATGTTGGCGGGATCGGGGGAGTGCATCACGCCGAGGCGGAGGTCGGCGTCCGCGGGGGCCTGGCCGGCGATCTCGTCGTACCGGTCGCGGTTGATGTGGGAGTCGTGGATGCCGCCCACGTGCACGTCGAGGTCGCCGACCTTGACCCGCGCCGTGGTGTTGTTCATGTCGAGCCAGCCCGCGGCGGTCATGCCCGCGCCGAGCTCGGGCCACGGGAGGTTGGGGACGGACTGCTTGGGGCCCTTGGAGGAGCTCCAGAGGTAGCGGGCGGGGTTCTTGGGCCGGGGGGCGTACAGGTCGTTGGACCCGTAGACGAACAGGCCTGGGCGCGACAGCAGGGGCTCGACGGCGCTCAGGTAGGCGGGGACGGCGTCGGGGTGGGCGAGGGTGTCGCCGGTGTTCACCACGAGGTCGGGGTTGAGCGCGTCCAGGGACCTGACCCAGTTGATCAGGCGGGTGCGCCCTGGGGTGAGGTGCAGGTCGGAGATCTGGAGGATGCGTACCGGCCGCTGGCCGGGGGCGAGCACCGGCACGTCGAAACGGCGGAGCCGAAACCAGTTTCGCTCGATCACCGAGGCGTAGCCGAGCCCGGCGACGCCGAGACCGAGCAGGGACAGGGGTACCGCGGCAGCTTTCCTCACCCCTCAATGATGCCCGAGCCCGGTCCCTGGTGCTCGCCGATGTCCGAGTGCGGACCGTGGGGGCCCGTGCTGGGCGAGGCTTGACGGGGGAGCGGGGAAATGGCGGTGATCGTGGTGCGGGGACACGGCAAGATGGTGCTCATGAGTGCTTTGAAGGACAAGCTGAAGGCCGACCTCACGACGTCGATGAAGGCCCGTGACGAGGTGCGGACCCGGACGCTGCGCATGGCCCTCGCCGCCGTCAGCACCGAGGAGGTCGCGGGCAGGTCGGCGCGCGAGCTCAGCGACGACGAAGTGGTGAAGGTCCTGGTCAGGGAGGCCAAGAAGCGCCGGGAGGCCGCGGAGGCGTTCGCGGGCGCCGGCCGGGCCGAGCAGGCGCGGGCGGAGCAGGACGAGCACGCCGTGCTCGAGGAGTACCTCCCGGCGCAGTTGAGCGACGAGGAGCTCGACCGGCTCGTCCAGGAGGCCATCGCCGAGAGCGGGGCCGAGGGTCCGAAGGCCATGGGGCAGGTCATGAAGGTCCTCAACCCGAAGGTCGCCGGCCGCGCCGAAGGCGGCCGGGTGGCGCAGGCGGTCCGCGCCCGGCTGGCCTCCTGAGTGAGATCCGAGATGAGGAGCGCCCTCCGCCGGTGACCCGGGGAGGGCGCTTCGAGGGATCGCCGGCGGCTCAGTTGCCGGGCAGCACGGGGGTGACGGGGGTGATGTCGGCCCCGCGGTTGCCGCCGCCGCGCTTGCCCTTGCCGCGGTTGTTGTCCGGACCGCCCAGGTTCGGGTCCGGCTTGTGGTCGTCGGGCACCGGGTAGCCGGTGCCGTTGTTCTCGATCGGGTCCTTCGGAGGCTTGGGCGCGCAGCCGCCGCTGCAGCCGCCGAAGCGGCTCATGTCCGGCGGGGTGAAGGACGAGGGCGCGATGTCGGACAGGGCGTCGAGCATCGTGGCCTTCCAGATCTGGCCCGAGATGGTGGCGCCGAACACCTCGCTGTAGTAGCGCCCGCCGATGGTGATGCTGCGCAGCGGGTGGGTGTAGGAGCCGCGCGGGTCGCCCAGGCTGACCGCGCCGGCGAGGTCGGGGGTGTATCCGGCGAACCAGGCCGTCATCTCGCCGTCGGTGGTGCCGGTCTTGCCGGCCGCGTCCCGGCCGATGCCGCCGACGCCGCGCATCGTGCCCTTGGTGAACACGCCGGACAGGATGCCGGAGACCGCGTCGGCGACCTTCTCGTCGATGGCCTGCTTGCACGAGGGCTTGAAGTCGGTGGTCTTGCCGGTGCGGTCGGTGATCGAGGTGATCGCCATCGGCTCGCAGTACTTGCCCCGGGCGCCGAGCGCGGCGTAGGCGCTGGCCACGGTGACGGGGTCCATCTCGTTGACGCCGAGGGTGAAGGTCTCGACCTCCTGGAGCTTGCCGCCGTCGGAGCGCTTGATGCCGAGGTCCTTGGCGGTCTTGACCACGTCGCAGAGGCCGACCTTCTTCTCCAGGGCGAGGAAGAAGGTGTTGACCGACCCCCAGGTGCCGGTCTGGAGCGTCTTGAAGCCGCCGCCGCCCTCGGCGTTGTGCGCGACGTGGCTCGGGTCGCCGACGTTCTCGCCCTTGCAGTTCTTGAAGTCGCTGTAGCCGTTGGCCTGGAAGCTGCTGCCGGAGTTGATGCCGTCGTGGAACTTCATGCCCTCTTTGAGCGCCGTGGTGAGGGTGAAGACCTTGAAGGTGGAACCGGCCTGGAAGCCGGTGCCGCCGCCGTGCGCGGCGTCGGCGACCAGGTTGTAGGTGGACTGGTTCTTCTTCTTGCTCCGGCCGTACTTGCGGCTGGCGGCCATGGTCTTGATCTCACCGGTGCCCGGCTCGACCAGCGCCTCGGCGGCGACGGGCTTGTCGGAGGCGAAGACCCACTTCTTGATGGCCTTGTCGGCGGCCTTCTGCATCTTGGTGTCGAGCGTGGTCTTGATGGTCAGGCCGCCGCGGTTGAGGAACTCCTCGCGGGCCTTCTGGGTCTTGCCGAACTGCGGGTCGTTGCGGATCTCGTTCTGCACGTACATGCAGAAGTACGGGTACTTGCTCTCTTCGCAGCCGCCCGGGATGTCCTTGTCCTTGAAGACGAGCTTCTTGGCCTTGGCCTCCGTCGCCTGCTCGGCCGTGATCTTCTTCAGCTCGAGCATGCGGTCCAGGACGGTGTTGCGGCGGGCCAGCAGGGCCGCCTTGTGCTGCTTGCCGAGGTTCGGGTCGGTGGCGTTGGGGTTCTGCACCGCTCCGGCGAGCGTGGCGGCCTCTTCGAGGTTCAGCTTGGAGGCGGGCTTGTCGAAGAACCGCTTGGCCGCGGCCTGGATGCCGTACGCGCTGGCGCCGAAATAGGCGATGTTGAGGTAGCGCTCGAGGATCTCGTCCTTGGTGTACTTCTTCTCGATGCCCATGGCGTAGCGCAGCTCGTTGAGCTTGCGCGAGACCGTCGGCGCGATGGCCGCCAGCTGTTCTTCCTTGGTTTCCGCCTTGTTCAGCAGCACCTGCTTGACGTACTGCTGGGTGATCGAGGAGCCGCCCTGGGAGACGCCGCCCGACTGGAAGTTCTTCATCATCGCGCGGGCGAAGCCCTCCAGGTCGAGGGCGCCGTGCTCGTAGAAGCGGAAGTCCTCGATGGAGATGATCGCCTGCCGCATGACCGGGGCCACCTTGTCCAGCGGCACCGATTCGCGGTTCTGGTAGTAGAACTGTGCGATCAGTTTGCCCTTGGAGTCCTTGATCTCCGTCTTCTCCGGGAGATCGGGCTCCTTGAGGTCTTCGGGCTTGAGATTGAGCACGTCGGAGGCGCTCTTGACCCCTATGCCGGCCCCGCCGACGGTGGGCAGCGCGACGGCCGCGGCGAGCACGCCCGCGGCGACGGCGGCCGCGATGAGCCGCACCAGGTTCGCTACTACGGATCCCAGACCCTTGCGTTGAGCTCGCACGAGACCAAGGGTATGTCGAACCACTGACTCAATAGGTACCCAAAGTCCATTTCGCATTGACTCGGGCGCTACCCGGCGAGGGGAGGACTAGTCATTCCCGGCCACATGGCCTGACATGACCATGCGGGAAATTGACCCGCCCGGGGTCTGTCGGTCCCAACGTCTGGTTGCGTACGTTCTCCTCTGCGGCAACTGAATAAGGAGGCTCGACGCCCGCGCCCGTCGGCCGCCAAGTGACGACTGACCACCTATAGGGGAGTGGGGTCGAAATGTGGATCACGGATTGGACCTCCCGTGCCGCCTGTCGAGGTGCGGATCCTGACGCGTTGTTCGTGCAGGGTGCCGCCCAGAACAGGGCGAAACTCATCTGCCGAGGGTGCCCGGTCCGTACGGAGTGCCTCGCGGACGCACTGGACAACCGCATCGAGTTCGGGGTCTGGGGCGGGATGACCGAGCGAGAGCGGCGTGCGTTGCTGAGGCGCCGGCCGGATGTCACCTCATGGCGTGACCTCCTGGAGGTCGCGAAGGAAGAGTACGAGCGGACCAACGAGTTGATCGCCGGCTGAGTTCAGGGGCCGGGGCGGTCGCCCCGGGCCCACCAAGGCGCCGGGGGGCTGGTCACGGCCCCCCTCAGTCATCTCATCGGGGGCGATCGAAGCGTCGTCCGGACGGTCGTGGAGCACGCCGCCGGACGACATCAGGAGGCGAGGAGTTCGCCGATCTCGCGCAGGCCCGCGAGGTCGTGCACGTCCTCCGGCATCGCGAGCACTTCGGCGATCGGCACCGTGGGGTGGGCCGACGCGAAGTGCTCCTGCTCCCGGTGCTCCCGCGCGGCGAGCTGCATGCGTCCGGCGTGAAGCCGCAACACGGCGGCCGTCAGTTCATGCTCGCCGCGCGACTCCAGGTCCTCGGCGGCCGCGGTGCTCCGTGCGGCCGACAGGGACGGCGCCGATGAGCGGTGCACCCGGTTGATCACCAGACCTGCCAGGGGCATGCTCTCTTCGGCCAGCCGCTCCACGAAGTACGAGGCCTCCCGCATCGCGTCCCGCTCGGGCGCGGCCACGACGAGGAACGCGGTGCCGGGAGCCTGGAGCAGACGGTAGGTCTGCTCCGCCCGCTGCCGGAACCCGCCGAAGACGGCGTCGAGGGCGGCGACGAAGGTCTGGATGTCCTTGAGGAACTGCGCCCCCAAGATCTTGGTCATCGCGCCCGCCACCAGGCCGAACCCCGCGTTGAGCAGCTTGAACGCGCTCCTGCCCCCTGCCTTGGCCGGGGCCATGAGGATCCTGATGAGCCGCCCGTCGAGGAAGCGGCCGAGCCGCTCCGGCGCGTCCAGGAAGTCCAGTGCCGACCGGGACGGCGGCGTGTCGACGATGATCAGATCCCATTCGTCCGACCGGCGGAGCTGGCCGAGCTTCTCCATCGCCATGTACTCCTGCGTGCCGGAGAAGCTGGACGACAGAGACTGGTAGAAGGGGTTGGTCAGGATCTGCCGGGCGCGCTCGGGGTCGGCGTGCGCCTCGATGATCTCGTCGAACGTCCGCTTCATGTCGAGCATCATCGCGTGCAGTTCGCCGGGGCCCTCGACCCCGGCGACCGGGCGCGGGGTGTTGTCCAGCTCGGTGAGCCCCATCGACTGCGCCAGCCGGCGCGCCGGGTCGACGGTCAGCACGACGACGCGCCGGCCTCGTTCGGCGGCCCGCAGCCCGAGGGCCGCGGCCGTGGTGGTCTTGCCCACGCCGCCCGAGCCGCAGCACACGACGATGCGCGTGTGCGGATCGTCCAGGACGGCGTCCATGTGCAGGACCGGCGAGGTGTGGCGCGGCGCGTCCCCGGGATGGCCGGTGGCGGCCGCGGTGGAGGCGGTCATGTGAGGGTCCCCCCTGGGCGAGAGTTCACAGGTGCGCAGGCCTTCGCCGAGGTGCCCGGAGAGGGTTTCACGCCGCTCCCTGGGAGCACAGCGCCTCGGCCAGCTCGTACAGGCCCGCGAGGTCGGCGCCCTCGGGCAGGAGCGGCAGCTCGTATTGCGGGGTCCTGGCCAGGGCCAGGGACTCCCGTTCGCGGCGTTCGAGGGCGGTGCGCCGCGCGTGCTCGGTCACCTCGGCGGCCAGCGCCTCGGCGATCTCGGACGCGCCGGCGGCGCCCTCGGCCAGCCCGGCGGCCTTGAGCCCGAGGGCCAGCTCGCCGGGATCGACGCCTCCGTCGGCCGCGGCGTCGAGGGTCGCCTCGGGCAGCAGCTCGGGCCGGACCATGTTGACGAAGACGCCGCCGACGGGGAGCTCGGCCTCGTGCAGGCTCTCGATGCCGTCCAGCGTCTCCTGGACCGGCATCTCCTCCAGCAGGGTGACGAAGTGGACGGCCGTCTCGGGCGAGGCGACGACCCCGCGGACCAGGTCGGCGTGGTTCTTCACCGGGCCGATGCGCGCGAGCCCCGCCACCTCGCTGGTCACGTTCAGGAAGCGGGTGATGCGCCCGGTGGGCGGCGCGTCCATGACGACGGCGTCGTACACGCGCCTGCCGGCCCTGTCGCGGCGGCGCACGGCCTCGCTGGTCTTGCCGGTGACGAGCACGTCGCGCAGCCCGGGGGCGATGGTCGTCGCGAAGTCGACCAGCCCGATCTTGCTGAGTGCCTTGCCGGCCCTGCGCATCCCGTAGAACATCTCGACGTACTCGAGCATGGCCTCTTCGGGGTCGATGGCCAGGGCGTACACGTCACCGCCGCCCGGGGCCACGGCGATCTTGCGTTCTTCGTACGGCAGGGGCGGGATGTCGAAGACCTGGGCGATGCCCTGGCGTCCCTCGACCTCGACCAGCAGCACCTTCCTGCCGCCCGCCGCCAGGGCGAGGGCCAGCGCGGCGGCCACGGTGGTCTTGCCCGTGCCGCCCTTGCCGGTGACGACGTGCAGTCGTACGCCGTCCCAATCGGTGTCGCGAGCGCTCACCCTCCGAAGGCTACCCAACGGTCACTTTTCGATTCGCCGTCCGCCCTCTTCAGGGCGCACCTGGGACGCAGGTCACACTGCCGCGCGGCCGGTCGTCCACAGGGGCGGCCGTCCGCGGCGGAGTTGTCCACAACCGTGGCGGCCGGGCCGCCTGGACTGGTCCGGCCCGTCTACAGTGCCACCATGAAGCGCTACGAATATGCGACGGTCCCTCTGCTGACCCATGCCACCAAGCAGATCCTCGACAACTGGGGGCAGGACGGCTGGGAGCTCGTCACCGTCATCCCGGGTCCCAACCCGGAGCAGCTTGTCGCCTATATGAAGCGGGAGAAGGCGTGAGCACGCCCGAGGAGCGTCTGAAGGAGCTCGGGCTCACCCTGCCCGAGGTCGTCAAGCCGCTGGCCGCGTACGTGCCCGCCGTCCGCACGGGCGACTATGTGTACGTCTCGGGGCAGATCCCGCTGGAGGACGGCAAGCTGGGCGCCACGGGCAAGGTCGGCGCCGAGGTGACGCTCGAGGAGGCCAAGCGGCAGGCGAGGGTGTGCGCGCTCAACGGCATCGCGGCCGCGGCGCAGGCCGCGGGCGGGTTGGGGAACATCGTGCGCATCGTCAAGGTCGTCGGCTTCGTGGCGAGCGCCCCCGGCTTCACCGACCAGCCCAAGGTCGTCAACGGGGCCAGTGAGCTGTTCGGCGAGGTCTTCGGCGACGCGGGCGTCCACGCGCGCAGCGCCGTCGGCGTCGCCGCTCTCCCGCTGGACGTCCCGGTCGAGGTGGAGCTCATCGCCGAAGTCCGATAGCCCGTGTCACCATGGTCCGGCCGAGTTCCGTTCGGTTGGACCATGGAGCCGGCCGCGTACCACGGAGGTGGCATGAACGGCATCCCGCTCCCTGGAGCGCTCGGCGAGCGCGCCCGTGCGATCCTGTCCGGGCGGCTCGCCCCGGTGCCCGCCAGGGACGCCGCCACCGTCGTCCTCCTCCGCCCCGGCGGCCCGCCCGCCGGTGGTTCGTCTGCGGCTGCTTCGTTGGGCAGTGGTTCGTCCTTGGCCGGTTCGCCTGCTGCCGGTTCGCCTGCTGCCGGTTCGTCCGGCGGTGGTTCGCGGCTCGATGACGAGGTGGGCGGTCCGGGCGGGGCGGGTTCGGCCGGTGGGGTCGAGGTCTACATGCTGCGGCGGGCGGCGAGCATGGCGTTCGCGGCGGGGGCGTACGTCTTCCCCGGTGGGTCGGTGGATCCGCGTGACGCCGACCAGGCCGTGGCCTGGGCCGGTCCGGCGCCCGAGACATGGGGCCGGCTGCTCGGCGCCGACACCACGACCGCGCGGGGCCTGGTCTGCGCGGCCGTGCGCGAGACCTTCGAGGAGTCCGGGGTGCTGCTGGCCGGGCCCAGCCCCGACACGGTGGTCGCCGACACCACCGGCGACGACTGGGAGGCCGACCGCGAGGCGCTGATCGATCGGCGCCTGTCGCTCGCGGAGTTCCTGAACAAGCGGAGCCTGGTCCTGCGCGCCGATCTGCTGCGGCCCTGGGCCCACTGGATCACGCCGGACGTCGAGCACAAGAGGTTCGACACCCGCTTCTTCGTGGCCGCGATGCCGCCCGGCCAGCGCACCCGCGACGTGGGCGGCGAGGCCGACGAGGTGGCATGGCTGCGCCCGGCCGGGGCGATCGAGCGGGCCAGGAACGGCGAGATCCTGCTGATGCCGCCGACCTTCCGCACGTTGACCGAGATGTCCGACTACGCCGAGGTGGAGGCCGTCCTGGCCTGCGAGCGTGAGATCGTGACCTTCCAGCCGCGGGCCGCCGAGGTGGACGGCGAGATGTGGCTGGTCATACCGGATGAGGATTATCGTTTGCCATGAGCGGTCTCCCAATCCCCGTGGACGGGCTGGACGGGGCCGGCACGGCGCGGGCCACCAACGTCCTGGCGCCCAACGCCTCTCCCATGACGCTCGACGGCACCAACACCTGGGTCATCGCCGAGCCGGGCGCGTCCGGCGCCCTGGTCGTGGACCCAGGCCCCGACGACGAGGCGCACCTGCGGCGGGTGGCCGGTCACCTCGCCGGGCGGCGGGTCGAGGCCATCCTGCTCACGCACGGCCACGAGGACCACAGCGGCGGCGCCCGCCGGTTCGCCGAGATGGTGGGCGCGCGGGTCCGCGCGCTCGATCCCCGGCACGTTCTGGGGGACGAGGGGCTCGGTGACGGCGACGTCGTCACGGCCGGAGATCTGGAACTGCGGGTGATCGGCACGCCGGGCCACTCGTTCGACTCCCTGTGCTTCTGGCTGCCCGCCGACGCGGCCATGCTGACCGGCGACACCGTCCTCGGCCGCGGCACCACCGTGATCGCCCCTGACGGCGACCTTGGCGACTACCTGCGCAGCCTCGACCGCCTGCGGGCCGGCGCCGAGATCGTGGCGGCACGGGCGCTGCTGCCCGGCCACGGGCCGCTGCTCCCCGAGCCGGTCACCGCCCTGGACGGCTACATCGCCCACCGGCGTGAGCGCCTGGACCAGATCCGGCGGGCGCGCCGCGAGGGCGCCCGGACACCGGAGGAGATCGTGCGGGTCGTCTACGCGGAGGTCCCCGAGAGCCTGTGGCCGGCGGCCGAGATGTCGGTGCGCGCGCAACTGTCGTACCTGGAAGCGCTGGACCCCCAGTAGCCGATCGCCTGGTCCGCCTGTGTCACCCGGCCCTCTGCGTCGCCCGGTCCGGCTGTGTCTCCGGTTCGTCCGGTCTCCGTCGCGATGGCCTGGAGCCGCCCGGTCCGTCCGTCGCCGATCAAGCCTGACGACCACCCGAGGGTGGCCGGGGCTGCCGCTGGTGCCGGGTGAGGTGGGGTGGGCGTCTTTGCGGTTACCTCGAGCGGGCCTGGAGGCGGTCGGCGTCCATGATGACGACGGCCTTGGCCTCGATGCGGAGCCAGCCGCGCTGCGCGAAGTCGGCCAGGGCCTTGTTCACGGTCTCGCGGGAGGCGCCCACGTACTGCGCCAGCTCCTCCTGGGTGAGGTCGTGGTGGACCCGCAGGCCATCCTCGGTGCGCTGGCCGAACCGCTCGGCGAGGTCGAGCAGCGCCTTGCCGACGCGGCCGGGCACGTCGGTGAACACCAGGTCGGCCATCACGTCGTTGGTGCGGCGCAGCCGCTGGGCGAGGGCGCGGAGCAGGTGCAGGGCGACCTCGGGCCGTCCGGTGAGCCAGGGGCGCAGGTCGTCGTGCCCTAACCCGGCCAGCCGGACGTCGGTCAGGGCGATGGCGCTCGCCGTGCGGGGCCGGGGGTCGAACAGCGAGAGTTCGCCGAACATCTCGCTCGGGCCGAGCACGCTGAGCAGGTTCTCGCGGCCGTCGGGCGCGGTGCGGATCAGTTTGATCTTTCCGTCCAGCACCACGTAGAGCCGGTCACCCGTTTCGCCCTCGCTGAAGAGGGTCTGCCCCTTGTGAAGCTCGACCTCGGAGATGCCCGTGCGGAGCGCGGCGGCGCTCTCGCGGTCGAGCGCGGCGAACAAAGGGGCCTTACCCAGCACGTCGTCGGTATTCACGGTGCCCTCCTCGTCCAGTGGCCGCGCCACCACGACAGCGCGCCACATTTGGGGATCGCGCTCGCTGCTAGACATTGTGACGTACTGCATCAAGGGGGTCGCATGGAGCCCGTCCGCGTAGGCTGACGTGGTGCCCCGCAAAGTGACCTCCGCCGGGGAGTCCCGGCTCGCCCTGGTACGCCGAGCCCGACGGATGACTCGAATCCTGGCGGAAACCTATCCCGACGCCCACTGCGAACTCGACTTCGGCAACCCGCTCGAGCTGCTGGTCGCGACGATCCTCTCAGCGCAGTGTACGGACAAACGGGTCAATATGGTTACTCCAGTACTCTTTGCCAAATACAGGTCCGCAGCCGACTATGCCGGTGCCGACCGGGCCGAGCTCGAAGAGATCATCCGGTCGACCGGGTTCTTCCGCGCCAAGGCCAACAGCATCCTCGGCATGGCCCAGGCCGTCTGCGACCGCTACGGCGGCGAGGTGCCCGGCAAGCTGAAGGACCTGGTCACACTGCCCGGAGTCGGCAGGAAGACCGCCAACGTGGTCCTCGGCAACGCCTTCGACGTGCCCGGCATCACGGTCGACACCCACTTCCAGCGCCTCACCCGGCGCTTCCAGTGGACCACCGAGACCGACCCGGTGAAGATCGAGCACGCGGTCGGCGAGCTGATCCCCAAAAGCCAGTGGACCGACATGTCGCACTATCTGATCTGGCACGGGCGCCGCATCTGCCACGCCCGCAAGCCCGCGTGCGGCGTGTGCCCGCTGGCGAGCCTCTGCCCGTCCTTCGGCGAGGGCCCCACCGATCCGGAGCAGGCGGCCAAGCTCGTCCGCCCCGGCCCGTTCTCCTAGGCCCGGTTCCGAGGTTTCGCACGGGAAGCGGGAAGCTGCCGCATGCGGCCGATGTTGCTCCCCGCAAGGAGGTATGGCATGACTGCTCCCGTGCCCGGCTGGTTGAACGATCTCGCGGCGAACGCCGTCCACCATCCCGTTCCCGCGGCGTTGCGCCCGCCGGCCGTCGGAGGGCGTGCCGCGGCCGTCCTGCTGTTGTTCGGGGAGTCGGCGCTCGGCCCCGACGTCCTGCTGATCCAGCGCAGCGCGAAAGGGCGCAACCACGCCGGCCAGCCCGCGTTCCCCGGCGGGGGCGTGGACCCGGGCGACGGCGGCCCGGTCGGCGCGGCGCTGCGCGAGGCGCAGGAGGAGACCGGTCTGGAACCCGGCGGCGTGCAGGTGGTCGGCACGCTTCCCGAGCTCTACGTCTGGCGGAGCGACAACAGGGTCACCCCCGTGCTCGGCTGGTGGCACACGCCCTGCGCCGTCCACGCGGCCTCCCCCGACGAGGTCGACGCCGTGGCACGCGTGCCCATCGCCGAACTGGTCGACCCGGGCAACCGGCTGCGGCTGCGCCTTCCCGGCGGCTTCGCGGGGCCCGCGTTCAAGGTGCGCGGAATGCTGGTGTGGGGGTTCACGGCGGGCATCCTGAACGACCTGCTGGCCGCCACCGGGTTCGAGCGCCCCTGGGACGGCGGCCGCGTCGAGGAACTGCCCCCCGAGATGCTCCGCCTCGCCCGCCGCTAGGCCGGCCTCTGCGGGCCGTCCCCGCGGAAGCGGCGACGATCACGGCAGGATGGCGACGGTCACGGCAGGATGAGGCCCAGCGCCGCCCAGTCGGCGACGTCCTCGTCGGGGTCGGTGGCGAGCCGGCGGAGCGCCGCGAGCCCAGCCGGGTCCGGCGGACGGCCGACGACGTGCGACAACGCGTACGCCGCGCCGTAGCGGACGGTCGCGTCCTGATGCGTGGACAACTCGATGACCGACGGAAGGGCTCGTCCGTCCCGCAGGTGCCCGAACGCGATCAGCAGGGCGTGGAGCACGCGGACGTCGTCGTCCGAGGCGGCCAGGTAACGCAGGACCGACAGCGTCTTGTCGACGAAGGGCCGCAGCGGAGTGCCCAACTCGCCCAGGATGTCCACGCCCAGCACGCGCTCGACGCGGGAATCGCTCGCACACAGCCTCCGGGCCTCGGTGAAGGTCTCCAGATCGCCACGGGCGTGCAGCGCGTCCACGGCCTTCCATCTGCGGGGGCCGTCAGGGTCGTCGTCCTCCAAAGCGAGGGCGATCAGCTCATCGACGCCGAGTTTCGCCAGCTCCGGAGACACGCCCGCGTCCGCGCGCATCCAGCGGAGGTTGCGGACCCAGGATTGCGGCCTGCCGCCGGGCACGGTGGCGCCCGTGGCGGGGCGCCCGTCCGCTCGCCCGTCGTTCGACCCCCCGATCGATACCATGCCGCAACGATATCGAGCCAACGAGTGCACGGCTCGTGGCCGCGCTGGATACCGTTGAGGCGTGAGCGGCGATCTCCTCGATTTCATCCTGATTGTTCTCGTGATCGCCTTTGCCGTGTCCGGCTATCGGCAGGGGTTCATCATCGGGGCTTTCAGCTTCCTCGGCTTCGTCGGCGGGGGTGTCCTCGGGGTGTTGATCGCGCCGCCGATCGCGCACGCCGTCGTGAGCGCCTCCACCGAGCAGGCCCTGCTCGCCATAGTGATCGTCTTTCTCGGCGCGGTGATCGGCCAGTTCGCCTCCTCGACGATCGGCGCGGTCGTCCGCAGCCACGTCACCTGGGAGCCCGCCCGCACCGTGGACGCGCTCGGCGGCACCTTCACCAGCGCGCTGTCGGTCCTGATCATCGCCTGGCTGATCGGCTCGCTGCTCTCGGTCGCGCCCTTTCCGTGGCTCAACCAGCAGACCAACGGCTCGCTGCTCCTGCGGACCGTCGACGCGGCGATGCCCGAGAAGGCCAAGGAGTGGCAGCTCTCCTTCAAGGAGTTCGTCGACAACTCCGAGTTCCCGCAGGTGTTCAACGCCATCGGCGGCGGCACGTTCGTCGATGTGCCGCCGCCGGACGCCAGCGTGGTGCGCGGCCCGCAGCTCCAGCGGGCCCGCCGGGCGATCGTCAAGGTGCAGGGGACGGCTCCCGCCTGCCGCAAGCTCATCGAGGGCACCGGCTTCGTCTTCGCCCCGCACCGCATCATGACCAACGCGCACGTGGTCGCCGGTGTCACCCAGGAGCTGCGGGTCACCGACGAGAACCGCGTCAGGCACGACGCCCAGGTCGTCCTGTACAACCCCGACCGGGACATCGCCATCTTGTACGTCCCCGACCTGGACGTCCCGCCGCTGAAGTTCGACTTCACCGCCGAGGGCCAGGACGACGCGATCATCGCCGGTTTTCCGAAGGGCAAGGGCTTCACGACCCGGCCGGCCCGCATCCGCGTCAAGCAGAACGCGAAGGCCTCCGACATCTACTCGCGCAAGACGGTCACCCGCGAGGTGTACGCCATCCGGGGGCTGGTGCAGCCGGGCAACTCCGGCGGTCCGCTGCTCACCCCGACCGGCCAGGTCTACGGCGTGATCTTCGCGGCGGCGACCGACCAGCCGGACACCGGGTACGCGCTGACCGCCGCCGAGGTGCGTCCCGACGCCGACGAGGGCAGCGCCTCGGTGGCCCGCGTCGACACCCAGGACTGCGACTGACCTTCCCGGCGCGAGGCCGGGCGATCTGTCAGGACCGGCCGGCGGGAGAGGCTCTGAAGGCGTCCGCGACCTGGGCGATGGCCTCGGCCGCAGGGGTCGCCGGATGCTCGGTGAGCTCGCGGGCGGCGCGCACCGCCGCGGTGAGGTCGACAGGACGGCGGTGCGTGGCGGCGGTCCCGGCGTCGTACCGGGTTAGCCGGTCGGCGCCGCGGTCGAGCAGCGTGGCCGCGCCCCGGGTGTTGCCCCGCTGGAGGTGGGTCAGACCGACGCAGATCTGGGCCAGCCCCTGCCACAGCTCGCGCTCGTCCTGCGGACCGGTCTTCCAGCGCGCCTCCAGCACCTCGTGGGCGTGGAACGGGCGCTCCTCCACCAGGTAGGCGAGGGCGTCGGCGACGGCCCGTCCGGCGTCCGGAGCGTAGTCGTCAGGGACGCGTTCCACGCCCGGCGCGCCCTTGGGGAGCGGGCGGCCCAGCGCGTCACGCGGCCGGGCGTTGCGCGGCCGTCCCGCCGGATCCCGGTCCCGTCCCGCCGCGTCCGCGTCGCGGTCGGCCGGAGTCGTCTCTCGCACGTCCGCGTCCGCGTCCGCGTCTGTGTCCGTGTGGGCGTGCGGGCCCGTGTGGTGGTCGTTCTGTCCCGTCTGGTGGCCGGTCACCGTCCATCCCTCCTGGGTTTATGACCCCAGAGTACGAAATATCGTCATCTGTCGGGTTCGGGGTCCCCCAGCCAGCCCAGCAGCTCGGCGTCGAACTGCTCAGGACGCTCCTCGTGCGGGAAATGTCCCACGCCCTCCAGCAGCCGCCAGCGGTACGGCGCGGCGACGTACCGGCTCGACCCCTGCGCGGCGCGCGGCGGCATGCAGGTGTCGGACGCGCCATGGAGCTGCAGCGTCGGCATCTCCAGCTCGGTGCGCATGAGCTTGCGATAACGCATGCCGTCCGGCCGCAGCTGGGAGCGGACGAACCAGCGGTGGTACTCAAGGGCGCAGTGGGCCACCGTGGGGATGCTGAAGGCGTCGCGGTAGGTCGCCGTGACCTCCTCCTGCAACCCGCCGGGACCCGACCACGCGTCGAGCAGCCGCCCCACCTGCGCGGCGCCGTGCTTGGTCAGCCGCCGCTCCGGAAGCAAGGGAAGCTGGTACCCCAGAAGGTGCCTGCCGGCCTTCGGCCGCCCGAACGGGTTGCCGAGGATGGCCTGCCGCAGCCGCAGCGGGTGCGGGGCGGACACGGTGACCAGACGGTGCACGACCTTCGGGTCGGTCGCGCCCATGGTCCACGCCACCAGGCCGCCCCAGTCGTGGCCGACGACCACGGCGCACGTCTCGCCGAGCGCGCGGATCAGCCCGGCCATGCTCCCGGCGAGCGAGGGCAGGTCGTACCCCCGGGGCGGCTTGTCGCTGGCGCCGTACCCCCGCAGGTCCACCGCGACGGCCCGGTACCCGGCCCCGGCCAGGGACTCCAGCTGGTGCCGCCAGGTCCACCAGAACTGCGGGAAGCCGTGCAGCAACAGCACCAGCGGCCCCTCGCCGGCCTCCACGACGTGGAACATGCCGTTGCCCGCGTGGACGGAACGATGGGTCCAGGGCCCGGGGATGCGGGCCAGCGACTCGTCGGGACGTGCGCTCATGGCCGGACTCACAGGTTCGGGCTCGTGCGCCCGGCGTCGAGGTCGCCGGCGGCCGGGCCGTCCGAGGACCCGGTGGACGTCCCCGCAGGGCCGCCGGACGCCGCGGCCGACGAGCCGGCCAGCGGCACGCGGTGGTGGCCCACCTCGCCCGCCGTCGGGCCACGGTACGGCTCGGGCACCGGTCGGGAAGGGGAGGCGAGCGGGACGGCGGGCTCGTCCCCGTCGGGCCTGGCGACGTCCTTGAGGCCCTTCAGGCTCCGCGCGGTGCGTTTCATGCCGGTGAGGCCCTTGAGCCTGCGGTAGCCGACGAAGGCGAGCAGCAGCGCCACGACGAGGTAGAACACCGTCACGATCGTGAACGCCAGCCACTGCATCATCCCGAGCTGCACCAGCCCGTAGGCGATCGCGAACGAGGCGAGGATCAGGCACAGATGCAGCATGAAGGCGGCCACACCGAACAGCCCGGCCGCCGTGCCGACCCGTTTGGCGTCGAACTTGAGCTCGGCCTTCGCCAGCTCGATCTCCGAGCGGACCAGGGTCGAAATGTGGTGGCTCGCCTGGGCGACGAGAGCGCCGAGCGATTCCTCCTCGGGCGGAGCGGCCATGTCTGCTCTCCTATCGGATGTTGCGGTCACATTCATCCTGCGTGATGTTCATCGTCCCGCCTCGCCGTCCGATTCGCCGCATCGGACTCGCCCGTGTTCGCCGCATCGGACTCGCCTGTGCGCGAACCCCCGCGGTATCGAACATGCCGGGTACTTCCCCGATCAGGAGAACGCATGACCTCGCGGGCACCGCGACCCGGCCCACCGTGGGCCTGATCCAGTGGCCTTCAGGCCCCGGAACGCCGCGGGTGGCGGCCCGGCGGCCTTCCGGCCTGGAACGCCGCGGGTGCGGACCGGCGGTCTGCGCGACCGGATCGATCCGCACCCTTCAGGCGATCATCCGTGGACGATGGGCGTTCCGTGGACTTCGGACCGCCGATCAGTCCTCGCTCGACGTGGACGGCAGCTTCTCGGAGATCAGCTTCATCACCGAGCTGTCGGCCAGGGTGGTGACGTCGCCGATGCTGCGGTTCTCCGCCACGTCGCGGAGCAGGCGGCGCATGATCTTGCCGGACCGGGTCTTGGGAAGCTCGGGGACCACCATGATCTGACGCGGCTTGGCGATCGGCCCGAGCGCCTTGGCCACGTGGTCGCGCAGTTCCTTGGCGATGTCGGCGCTTTCCTCCGCGCTGCCGCGCAGGATGACGAACGCCACGATGGCCTGGCCGGTGATCGGGTCCGTGGCGCCCACGACCGCCGCCTCGGCCACCTTGGGGTGGGACACCAGCGCCGACTCCACCTCGGTGGTGGAGATGTTGTGACCGGACACCAGCATGACGTCGTCGACCCGGCCGAGCAGCCACAGGTCGCCGTCCTCGTCGCGCTTGGCGCCGTCCCCGGGGAAGTACATCCCCTCGA
This sequence comes from Sphaerisporangium rhizosphaerae, assembly GCF_042665155.1. Taxonomy (NCBI): domain Bacteria; kingdom Bacillati; phylum Actinomycetota; class Actinomycetes; order Streptosporangiales; family Streptosporangiaceae; genus Sphaerisporangium; species Sphaerisporangium rhizosphaerae. The sequence continues at coordinate 25,433 of NZ_JBHTCG010000024.1, forward strand.
AGCGGGACCAGTAGGTGTCGACGTAGCGCTTCTCGTCACCCCAGATGCCGCGGAGCATCGACGGCCACGGCTCGCGGATCACCAGGAACCCGCCCCCGCCGTCCGGCACCGACTGGGCCTGGTCGTCCACGACGTCGGCCACCACGCCCGGCAGCGGGCGCATGGCGGCGCCGGGCTTGCCGGAGGTCACACCGGGCAGCGGGCTGATCATGATGGCGCCGGTCTCGGTCTGCCACCAGGTGTCCACGACGGGGCAGCGGTCGCCGCCGATGTGCTCGCGGTACCAGACGTAGGCCTCGGGGTTGATCGGCTCGCCGACGGACCCCAGGACGCGCAGGGACGACATGTCGTACTTGGCGGGGATGTCGTCGCCCCACTTCATGAACGTGCGGATCGCGGTGGGCGCGGTGTAGAGGATCGTCACGCCGTACTTCTGCACGATCTCCCAGAAACGGCCCCTGTGCGGAGTGTCGGGGGTGCCCTCGTAGATCACGCTGGTCGCGCCGTTGGCGAGCGGGCCGTACACGATGTAGGAGTGTCCGGTCACCCAGCCGATGTCCGCCGTGCACCAGTAGATGTCGGACTCGGGCTTCAGGTCGAACACCGCGTGGTGGGTCCAGGCCGTCTGCGTGAGATAGCCGCCCGTGGTGTGCAGGATGCCCTTCGGCTTCCCGGTCGTGCCGCTGGTGTAAAGGATGTACAGAGGGTCCTCGGCGTCGTGCTGCGCCGGCTCGTGCTCGTCGCTCTGGCGGTCGACGATGTCATGCCACCAGATGTCCTTGTCGGTCACCTGGACGTCCTGGCCCGTCCGGCGCACGACGAGCACGTGCTCGATGCCCGGGCACTCGGCGACGGCCTCGTCCACGGTGGGCTTGAGCGCGCTCGGCGCCCCGCGACGGTAGCCGCCGTCGGCGGTGATGACCAGCTTGGCGTCGGCGTCCTGGATGCGCCCGCTGAGCGCCGTGGCCGAGAAGCCACCGAAGACCACCGAGTGGACCGCGCCGATGCGCGCGCACGCGAGCATCGCGATCGGCAGCTCGGGGATCATCGGCATGTAGATCGCGACGCGGTCGCCCTTGCCCACGCCCAGCTCGGTCAGGGCGTTGGCCGCCTTGCTCACCTCGCGCAGCAGGTCGGCGTAGGTCAGCGTGCGCGTGTCGCCGTCCGGCTCGCCCTCCCAGTGGTAGGCGACCTTGTCACCGCGGCCGGCCTCGACGTGCCGGTCGACGCAGTTGTAGGCGACGTTCAGCGTGCCGCCCAGGAACCACTTGGCGAAGGGAGGATTCCACTCGAGGGTCGTCTCCCAGCGCCGCCCCCAACTCAGCCGGTCGGCCGCCCGCTCCCAGAAGCCGAGACGGTCGTTCGCCGCCTCGTCGTAGGCGTCGGCCGTCACGTTCGCAGACGAGGCGAGGTCCGCCGGCGGCGCGAAGCGCCGGCTCTCGTGCAGCAGGTTCGACAGAGTCTCCTGGGTCTCGCGACCAGGGGTTTCCGGGGCCACAACGTACTCCTTCACATGGCCTGGCTCGATTGGGCTGGGTCCCACTTCACCAGTCCCGAGGTGGCGGGACAAGGGGGGACGGACCGGCGAAGCCCGTCGGCGGTCACCTCCACCGTGGTTCACAACGGGCTTTACATGCGGTCACAAAAGCTGCGGATTCGTTGTGGAAATGATATCCAACAATAAAAGCGGAGAGCACAGAAGGCCCATTCGCGGCATGCTCGTTGAACGGTGTGAACCACGCGCCGAACGGCACCCCCATTCGCCGGCGGCGCGCACCGGGGGCGCCATTGACGACGCCGTGAACCTCCGCCCGCTCCGCCGGGCGCGACCTGAACTCCCCTTGACCCGCCGTTGACCTTCACCGCCGTACGCCCGCATCGTACTCGCCGGTAGGGTCGGGAGGCGTGAGCGACCCACTGGCTGTCATCGCCGGGCTGCCCGGCGTCCCGGACGCCGTCCAGAGCGCCCGGTCGGCCGTCGACCGGCTGTACGGGCACCGCGTGCTGCGCCGCCGCGGCCCCGAGGTGTCCGCGGAGTCCGCCCTGCGCGGCGCGCGCGCCTCCGCCGCGCTCGAAGGCGCCGACGTCGCGCTGGAGACGCTGCGGTCGGGCGAGGCCGAGTCCCTCGTCGCGGCAGGGGCGCTGCGCGCGTCCGCCGAGATCGGACGCCTGGGCGCCACCTGGAGAACGGCGCCGCGACAGGTCCTCGCCCGTCTCCACGCGCTGGCCGCCGTCGGCATCATCCCGGACCCGCTGCTCGGCCGCCCGCGGACGGACGCCTCCTCCGGCACCCGGTCGGCGACCGATCCCGGCGCGCACCGCGACGAGCAGGCTGCCGGCCGCACTCACCCTGACGCCGCCGGCGTGGTCGTCCCGGGTCCCGGCGCCGATGCCGGTGACGCCGCTGACGTGGACCGTCCGGGCTCGGCCACGGACGTCCTCGGTATCGGCCCGGCTCCCGGCGCCGCGGCCGCGGCCGCGCGTCTCACCTCGCTGGTCACGTTGATCACGACGCCGACCAGGGCTCCGGCGCTGGTGCTGGCCGCTGTCGTGCACGCCGAGCTGGCCGCGGTCCGGCCCTTCGGGACTGCGGACGGCCTGGTGGCGCGTGCGGCCGAGCGGCTCACGCTCGTGGAGTTCGGGCTGGACCCCAAGTCGCTGGTGGCGGTCGAGGTCGGGCACCACGACCTCGCGGACGCGTACGCCGAGAGCCTGCGGGGCTACCTCAAGGGCACCGGCGAGGGCGTGGCGGCCTGGGTGCGGCACTGTGCCGCCGCCGTGGAGGTCGGCGCCCGCGAGGCCACGGCCATCTGCGAGGCCCTGCAACGAGGCTGAGTTTCACCGGTGTCGCATCGCCTCGCCCGAGCCGTGATGAGGTCAGGCGCACCGGATCCAGATCACCGGACGGGCTCCGCCGCGCGGCCCGCCGGACGCGGATCTCGAGACGCGGATCGCCGGGCCTGGGATCGTGGGCCTGGGACGGCCTGCTGGAGATCGCCGCGACCACCGCGAGATCCTACGAGAATCGACGAGGTTGAACGAAAAAATCTTCCTCGTCTGGCCGAACCGGTGAAATCCTTGCGCTGAAACGAACAAGACGGGCGAGGTTTTACGGTCGGTACGGCGAGGGGGATACGGCTCCGGACAGAAGCGAACGGCGCCCCTGGTCTGGGACGCCGCCGCCAGTGCGCCACACCGGGTTACCAAGCGTGCACCTCAAATCGTCGTAGCGGGTCAAGCCCGTCTCGACGCGCCTCCCGCGGCTGGTCGCGCGTGGGTACCCGGTGGTCGCACTCGAACACTCAGTCCGTGCAACCTTTCTACGTCGGATCCCGCCTGATGGGAACCCCTTGGAGCAAGACCTTTACCGACCTTCGCTTGTCCGGGCGCCGAACCGGCGCGCCTCCGAGCATGCCGCGAACGGGGCTCGCCGCGCCGTCCCGAAGATCCTGACAGCCGGATGTGAAGACCTTTCGATCACCGCCCGTGATCGGTCTCTCTCGGGACGTTTTCCGCATACTTGTAGTAGCCGATCCGCTACGGCGGAAAAAAACTCGCGGAAATCAGAGATTGCTCCTCGACGGAACTTGAGTTCATCGGGCACCATACGTTGGTGTCCACATGACTGTGGCGTTGGTTCCTGGGTAAGATTTTTGCAGCCCCTTGCCACGCTGTGGTCGGCGATGAAGGCTTTCTTCTAAAACGGGACCGGCTCTACCCCCCCGGAGCCGGACCGGTTGGCGACCCCCGCTCTCCCCCCCCGGCGGGGGTCGCCCTTTTCTCCCCCATCCCTGCCGCCGCGCAGAGCTTCCCCCGGGCGACCCGGCTCCCTCTTTCGCCACCGCGTACCCCCGCCTCCACCGCCTCAGGACGGCAGGAGCACCTACCGGTGCCCGCCGGCCCGCACCGACAGCGCGAGGTGGCCAGGCCGGCGGTGGGCGAGGCACGTGTCCACGGGAGAAGGATCAGCGAGCAACTCGAAGCGGCTGCACGGGACGCCCTGCGACGAACGCCATGCGAGCCGCTGACAGGAGCGGTGAGGGCATCCGGCGGCGTCCAGCGCTGCAATGGCTCCACGCGATGGCGATGCTGGGATGCCCATCGGGGGGCCACGGCGGCCGGGGCCGCCGGCCTCGGCTTCTTCCGTCCCGTCTCGCTCGCAGGCCAGAGGGTTATCCACAGAACGCCGTTCGCTCCCATGAGCGATGTGGCCGGTCCTGGAAGGTGGTGGCCTCGGACGACAGGGAGGCCACCCCATGCCCCGCCCATTGGTGATCACCGAAGATCAAGATCTGCTGGACGATCTCCTGCGGGTCGCGGCCGCCGCCGGTGTGGAGATCGACGTCGCGCACGCCCCGACGCATGCCCGGCCTTACTGGCAGCGCGCCCCGCTCGTCGTCGTGGGCGCGGACGCGGCCGACGCCCTGGCCGCGACCGGGCCACCGCAGCGGCAGGGCGTGCTGCTCGTGACCAGGGCGTGCGACGATTCCGCCGTCTGGCGACGATGCGTGGCCGTGGGCGCCAAGGCGGTTCTGGAACTGCCGCAGGCCGAGCGGCGACTGGTGGACGAGTTCGCCGAGGCGTCAGAGCCGGTGATCAGGGCAGGTGAGACGGTCTGCGTCATCGGCGGCAGCGGCGGCGCCGGCGCCAGCGTGCTGGCGGCTTCCCTGGCCCTCACCGGAGCGCGACGTGGCATGCGCACGCTCCTCGTGGACGCCGACCCGCTCGGCGGCGGCATCGACGTCATCCTCGGCCAAGAGCACGCCATCGGCGCACGATGGCCCGACATCGTCGAGCGTGAGGGCAGGGTGAGCTTCACGGCCCTGCAAGCCGCCCTGCCGACGATGGGCGAGCTCACCGTGCTGTCGTGGCATCGCGGGGAGTCCCCACCCATCCCCGCGGAGGCCATGCGGGCCGTCCTCGAGGCCGCGCACAGAGGGTGCGATCTCATCGTCGTCGACCTCCCGCGACATGTCGGGCCAGCGGCGGGCGAGGCGCTCTCGCGAGCGGGGTCCACCCTGCTGCTCGTGCCCGCGGACGTGCGAGGCGTGCTTTCCGCCTCTCAACTCCTGATCGAGATCAGCCGGCACACCTCGGACATCGGCGTCGTGGCGCGCGACGGCGTCCTGCTCCCCGAGGTGATCACCCGCTCCCTCGGCGTGTCCTGTGTCGGGGTCCTCGAAGACCAGCGCGGCCTCGCCGACGTCCTCAACCGCGGCGATGCCCCACCCCTCGGCGACCGCACCCCTCTCGGCCGCTTCTGCGCCGACTTCCTCACCACCCTGGAGCCCCGATGACCCCTCACCCCACCCCGTCCACTGGCCCCACCGCGTCCAACGGCCCCACCGGCGCCACTGGCTCTACTGGCCCCAAGGGATCCATTCGCCCCACCGGGTCCATTCGCCCCACCCCGTCCATATCTCGCCCCATCCCGTCCACTCCTCAGCCACCCACACCCGTCACGCCCTCCCTGACCGCGGACACCCGCCGATGAATCGTCTGGTGGTGTCCCCTGACCTGGTAGAGGCCGTCCGGGTGCGTCTCGCCCGCACGGGCGCCCAGCCCTCGGCCGCCCAGGTGGCCGCCGCGCTCCGAGCCGAGCACGCGGTGCTGGGGGACGCCGAGGTCCTCGAGGTCGCCCGTGCTCTGAGGGCCGATCTCATCGGCGCCGGGCCGCTCGAGCCCTTGCTGGCCGAGCCGGAGGTCACCGATGTGCTGGTCAACGGCGCTCGTAACGTCTGGATCGACGCCGGTGACGGCCTGCGGCGCACCTCGGTCGTCTTCCCCGGCGACGACGAGGTGCGCAGGCTCGCCCAGAGGCTGGCCGCAGCCGCGGGCAGGCGCCTGGACGACGCCTGCCCCTACGTCGACGCCCGTCTGCCGGGCGGCGTACGCCTGCACGCGATCCTGCCGCCGGTGGCCTCCGACGGCACGTGCCTGTCCCTCCGGCTCCCGCCCCGCAGGTCCTTCACTTTGGAAGAACTGGTTGCAGGCCCTGGGGCCGCGGCGGTGCGCGCGATCGTGGTCTCCCGGCTGGCCTTCCTCGTGACGGGTGGAACCGGTACTGGAAAAACCACACTTTTGTCCGGAATGCTTTCCCTGGCTCATCCTGGCGAGCGGTTGATCCTGGTCGAGGACTCCTCGGAGCTGCGGCCGATCCACCCGCATGTCGTCCGGCTGGAGACCAGGCCGGCCAACCTGGAAGGGGCCGGCGGCGTAGGCCTCCGCGACCTGGTCCGGCAGGCCCTTCGCATGCGCCCGGACCGCTTGGTCGTAGGAGAGGTGCGCGGCGCTGAGGTCGTCGACCTCCTTGCCGCGCTCAACACCGGCCACGACGGTGGTTGTGGAACTCTGCATGCGAACAACCCCGCCGATGTGCCCGCCAGGCTGGAAGCGCTCGCCTGTGCCGCCGGGCTTTCGAGGGAGGCCGTCCACAGCCAGATCGCCGCGGCCCTCGACGCCGTGATCCACCTCGTCCGCGACGCCGGTGGCGGGCGCCGCAGAGTCGCCGAGATATGCCTCATGGAACGCGAGTCATCGGGCCTCGTCCGCGTCGTCCCCGCCCTCACGTTCCCCGCCAACGGTCCACCTCAACACGGCCCGGCGCTGCCCACCCTCCTCGCCCGCGCTCCTCATATCCTCCAATGACCCCATTCTCCCGCCACACCGCCGAGGCCCGAGCCCTTCTGGGCGGCGAGCAGGAGGAGATGTTCGATGCTCGTGGTCGCCGTCGTTCTGATCGCTGTGGCAGTGGGGGTCTGGACGAGCCCTGACGCCGCGACCGTTCGGCTGCTCGCCTTGACGCGTCCCCGAGACCAGGCGCGATGGGCGAGCATCGCCCGATTGTCGCGTGTCGCCCTCCGGCGAAGTCCCGCACGACAGGCCGCCGCATGGAGAAGGTCCTCCATCGAACTGAGCCAGGCTCTGGTCGCCGAGCTGGCGACGGGGCGGCCGCCGGGAGACGCGCTGGCGCGGGCGGTGTCCTGTCTCGTCCTGCCCGATCCCACCGCCCTTCGTCCTGTCATCGCCATAGCCCGCGACGGTGGTGACGTGGCCTCGGCTCTCGAGCGAGCCGCTCCTGATCACGGTGGAGAAGGTCTGGTGCGCCTCGCGGCCTGCTGGCGCGTCAGCCAGACATCGGGCGCGGGGTTGGCCGCTCTCGTGGAAAGGGTGGGCTGCTCTCTGCGGGAGGCCGAGGCTCACCGTTCTGAGGTCTCGGCCCAACTGGCCGGGCCCCGTTCCACCGCTCGGCTGCTCGCGGGGCTTCCCTTGCTCGGAATCCTGCTCGCGGCCGGGCTGGGGCTGCGTCCGCTGGACTTCTTGCTCGGCGGCCCGGCCGGCGCGGCATGTCTCGGCGCCGGTGGGCTGCTGGACGTCGCGGGCCTGTGGTGGATGAACCGGCTCGTCTCCCACGCCCAGGAGCGGGGCACATGACCGCGAACCAGACAGACGCGTGTCCACGCGACGATCGTGCGACTAATGATGATCACTGGAAGAGGACGGTTCATGCAGGGCCGTCTGTGCAGGTAGGGCCCTACTTAGTGCGGTGACCACATACGTTCACCGGGTGCGGCTCGCCACCCCGGGCCGCACCTGGTGCGGTGACCGCGTACGTTCCCCGGGCGCGGCTCTCTCCCCCGGCCACGTGCCGCAGTGATCGGCGCCGGGTCGGCGGGTCGTGGTACGGCGATGCCGGCGCCTGCTACGGCGCTCGAGCCGGTGAACGTTCGTGGACAGCGCGCTACCGGCTGACATCGCGCATCTGCGTTCAGTAACTGGTCCGACGCACTGGTTCGACGACGTCTACGCACCCCGAGCGGGATGGTGAGCTCCAGCACACACCAGCACCGCTCCGACGACACCCGTGCCTTTGAACCAGCTCAAGGCGATGAACCAGGCGGGACTGTTCCGTGAGATGAGTGCCCGCCCTGCCCGTCCGGTCCCACAACAGGAAGGCTCGGAGGACTCATGAGCATCTTGATCGCTACCGGCCTCGTCGGGCTCTCCACGTGGCTCTGGTTGACTCCGTGGGATCCGGGCGAGCGTCTGGCCAAGATCCCCATGTTCCGCATGCGGCTCGACGCGGAGGCACGCCCTGACGGCATCAACGGCGTGTCGGGCGTCTTCGCCTCTGGTGGTGCTTCCGGGCTGAGGGGGCGGTTCGCCAGATACGGCTTCGGCGCGTACACGTTCCGGAAGGCGCTGCCGCCGATCTTGGTCGCGAGCGGAGGCATCGCGCTCGTCGGTGGCGTGCCCGGAGTGGTGTGCGGAGTTGGTGCGGGTGTGCTGACGCTGGTGATCGGTCACCGCGCGGAACCCCGCGAGGCACGTCGGCGCCGGGCGCGGATCACCGCCGATCTTCCGTTCGCGGTCGATCTCATGGTGGCCTGTCTGCGGGCGGGCCGGCCGGTGAGCGCCGCGGTGCAGACGGCCGCGAACGCGATCGGTGGCCCGCTCGGCGAGCGCCTGGCATGGGTGAACGGCCAGCTGCGGCTTGGTGCCCGCCCTGAGGATGCCTGGTCGGCGCTGGAGAAGGACCGGCCACTGGCGGCGATGGCGCGTGGCATGGTCCGCGCGGCCCTCAGCGGGGCGCCGGTGGCCGATGTGCTGTCCAGACTCGCGGATGACGCGCGGCAGGACGCCCGGGCCGCCTCCTCCGCTGCGGCTCGACGGGTGGGCGTTCAGGCGGTCGCGCCTCTCGGACTGTGTTTCCTGCCGGCGTTCGTGCTCGTGGGAGTGATCCCAGTGGTCGCGGGTCTGGCAGGCCAGGTCTTCGGTCGCTGACCGCCGCTGACCGCCGCTGACCGGTCGATGAGCGGCCGTTGCGCGCCGACGATCGGCGGCCGACGACCGGCGGGCGGCGGGCGACGATCGAGATCAGACCCGTGACATCGGCGCAGCCCGCCGACGTCACGAGGACATCGGGATGACCCGCCGATCGGGCGCCTGGCATTGGCCAACTTATCCACAGGCTTGGCGCGGGGTCGGCGGGTTGTCCACAGAATGACGTTCGGCTCAGAAGTGGCCCCCTCCGCTCGGCGAAGCTGTCCTCGCTGGTCAAGGTCCGGGTGGTCACCCACACGGCGACGATGACGACTTAAGGGGAGGTCCGATGCGCAGGTGGATCCGTCGACGGGGGCGGCACGCGCTCAAGGTCATTCGGGACGGAAAGGGGGCAGGGCTGCTTCACCGCTTCCAGCGGCTGCGGGTGCGCGTTCAGACCTCCGCGAGCACGCGCGTCAATCTGGCCCGCATGCGTGCGCAGGCAGGGATGTCCACCGCGGAGTACGCGGTGGGCACGATCGCCGCCTGTGCCTTCGCGGGCCTCCTGTTCAAAATCGTGAGCAGTCCCGAGGTGCGGAAGATGCTGTCCGACATCATCAGCCGGGCCCTCAGACTCGCGGGATGAACCGGTGACCCACGTGGACGTGGCGGAACCGGGGCGGACGCGGAGGCGGCGGTCACGGTGGAGGCGGTGGACACGACGTCCGGGTTTCCCGCGGTCTGAGTCCGAGTCGGGGTCGGTCACGGCGGAGACGGCCGTCGCGCTCCCGTCGCTGGCCCTGGTGCTGGGAGCGGCTCTTTGGGCCATCGCCGCGGTCGGTGCTCGACTCGAATGTGTCGATGCGGCACGGGCCGGCGCCCGGGCGGCCGCCCGCGGCGAGGCGCTGGAGATCGTTCGGCGATTCGCCGGTCATGCGGCCCCTCCGGGTGCGGTCGTCTCCATCACCCGCGACGCGGAACTGAGCCGGGTGACCGTTTCCGCCACCATCCGCCCGGGCTGGGCCGTCGGAATGCCGCCGGTCCACGTGGCCGCCACCGCGACCTCCGCCACCGAGGGGGGAGTCGACGACTTGATCATGGAAGCACGACGGGCGCCCACCGGTGTTGAGCCTGAGTGACGGCACCCCGCCGACGCCCTGAGAACAGCAGAGATCCCCCGGAACCGCCGAAGCACTCCGCCTGCCCATGACACCAGGCCACCGCCTCACGCCCCCGAACAAGCACCGGCTCATGACAGCAGGCCGAGACATGTTCCGGCGGTCGAGGAGCCGATGGAGGGGCCGTCGATGGGGGGACGGGCTGTTGGGGGCGGGTGGAGTCACCGAGGGAGGCTCTGGCTCGTGGCGGCTGGCCGGGGTCTGTTCCGGCGGTCGAGGAGCCGAGGGGGGCCGTCGATGGGGGGTGACGGGCTGTTGGAGGCGGGTGGAATCACCGAAGGAGGCGCTCTGGCTCATGGCGTCAGGTCGAGATCTGCTGAGGCGGGTCGAGGGGCTGATGAGGCGGGTCGAGGGGCTGATGAGGGGAGGCGTCGATGCGAGGGATGGGCCGTGGGGGCAGGTCGAAACGTCGATGAGGGTGGGAGTCCATGGTGAGGGCGTGGTCGGTCGTTGAGGTGGGGCGACGGGTGGGGAGCGATCGGGGGGCGGGCACTGTTTGGGTCGTCGCGCTCATGACGTTGATCTGGTTCACCGCGGGGGCGTTGGTGCTGGTAGGGGTCGCGCGCACAGCCCGGCACCATGCTCAGTCGGCCGCCGATCTCAGCGCCCTGGCCGCGGCGCGCCAAGCGATGGCATCGCCGGAGACGGCGTGTCGGCACGCGCGCGATCTCGCCTCGGCCAACGATGCTTCGATCACGAAATGCCATGTTGAGGGAGCCGTGGTCATCGTGCGGGTCGAGGTCCCATTGCGGCTCCCATGGTTCGGCGATCGCCACGCCTCCGCCGAAGCGCGCGCGGGTCCCAGGTGACCACTTGTACGAAGATCCGCGTCCGTGGCCAGCCTCACAGCGGGGGTCATCGGTGGGACCGGAGAGCGAGTAGGTGAACTCCGTCAGGTGGGTGGTGAGGAGTCGGTGGCTTCTGTCGGGTGGGTGGTGAGGGCTGGTGGCTTCGGTCGGGTGGGTGGTGAGGAGCTTGCGTCTCGCGTTCGGGCGGTGGTGGCCGCGCCGGTGAACTGCGTCAGGTGGGGAGTTGGTGGCTTTCGTCGGGTGGGGGGCCAGGCTGGTGAATTTCGTCAGGTCAGGGGGTGGTGGGTTTGGTCAGGAGGGTGGTGAGGAGGTGGATGGCGCCTTGTTTGTCGAGGGGGTCGTTGCCGTTGCCGCATTTGGGGGACTGGATGCAGGAGGGGCATCCGCGTTCGCACTCGCAGGAGGCGATGGCCTCGCGGGTGGCCGTGAGCCAGTCGAGGGCGCGGGCGTGGCCGCGCTCGGCGAAGCCGGCTCCGCCCTCATGGCCGTCGTAGACGAAGACCGTGAGGAGGCCGGTGTCGGGGTGCAGTTCGGTGGAGACGCCGCCGATGTCCCAGCGGTCGCAGGTGGCGAACAGCGGAAGCAGGCCGATGGAGGCGTGCTCGGCCGCGTGCGCCGCGCCGCCGAGGTCGAGGCCCTCGGCGAGCAGCGGTGCCACGGCGGCGTCCGGGAGGGTCCACCACACGGCGCGGGTGCGCAGGGTGCGGGGCGGCAGGTCGAGGGGTTCCTCGCCGAGCACCTCGCCGGTCTTGACGCGGCGCTTGAGGAAGGACACGACCTGCCGGGTGACCTCCACCGTCCCGAAGTGCAGCTCGCCCGGCCCGAAGGCGTGCGACCGCAGGGAGTCCAGCACGGAGATGTCGGTGACGTCCCGGGCGAAAGTGGAGTAGTCAGGGTCGGACGCCGACACCAGGGCGACGCCCGCGTCCAGGTCGAGTTCCTCCACGAGGTAGGTGTCGCCCTGGTGGATGTGCACGGCGCCGGTGTGGACGGCGGTGTGGGCGGACGGCTCGTCGACGGTGCCGAGCAGCCGCCCCGTGGAGGACTCAACGACCTCGATCGGCGGCCCGCCGGAGCCCCGGATGTCGGCCAGGTTGGCGGCGCGCTCGCGGCGTGTCCAGAACCAGCCCTGGGGGCGGCGCCGGAGCATCCCGCGCTGGACGAGGTCGTCGAGCACCTCTTCCGTGGAGGGGCCGAACACCGGCAGGTCCGCCTCGGTCAGCGGGATCTCGGCCGCCGCCGCGCACAGGTGCGGGCCCAGGACGTAGGGGTTGTCCGGGTCGAGCACGATGGCCTCGACCGGCCGGCCGAACAGGGCCTGCGGATGGTGGACGAGGTAGGTGTCCAGCGGGTCGTCGCGCGCGATCAGCACGGCGAGGGCGTCCTGGCCGTCGCGGCCCGCGCGTCCGGCCTGCTGCCACAGGGAGGCGCGCGTGCCGGGCCATCCCGCGATGAGGACGGCGTCCAGTCCGGACACATCGATGCCCAGTTCCAGGGCGTTGGTCGTCGCCAGGCCGGTGATCTGGCCGGAGCGCAGCGCCCGTTCCAGGGCGCGCCTGTCCTCGGCGAGGTACCCGGCGCGATAGGCCGCCACCTTGGCGGGCAGCTCGGGCGAGATCTCCTCGAGGTTCTCCCGGGCGATCAGCGAGATCGTCTCGGCGGCGCGCCGCGACCGGACGAAAGCGAGGGTGCGCACGTCGTCGATGACCAGATCGGTGAGCAGGTCGGCGGCCTCGGCCGTCACCGTGCGCCGGACGGGGGCGCCTCCCTCGCCCCGCAGATCCGTCAGAGGCGGCTCCCACAGGGCGAAGGTCGTGGAACCCCGGGGAGAGGCGTCCGTGGTCACCTCGGCCATCTCAAGGCCCGTCAGGCGCATCGCGGCGGCGGCGGGGTCGCTGACCGTGGCGGAGACCAGCATGAATACCGGATGGGAGCCGTACTTTCCGCATATCCGGCGGAGGCGGCGCAAGATCTGGGCCACATGTGATCCGAAGACACCCCGGTACCCATGGCACTCGTCCACGACGACCAGCTTCAGCCGGCGCCAGAACGACGACCAGGCCGAGTGGTGGGGCAGCATCGACCGGTGGAGCATGTCGGGGTTGGTCAGCACGTAGTTCGCATGCTTGCGCACCCATTGACGCTCGTCGGGCGGAGTGTCCCCGTCGTAGGTGGCGGCGCGCACCTGGGCGAGCTTCAGATCGCGCACCGAACGCAACTGGTCGGCGGCCAGTGCCTTGGTCGGCGTCAGGTACAGGACCGAGCCCCCGGACAGGATCTCGGACACGGCCGGCACCAGGTAGGCCAAAGATTTTCCCGACGCGGTGCCTGTCGCGATGATCACGTTTTGGCCACGATGTACCAGCTCAGCGGCGGTGGCCTGGTGCTCCCAGAGACCCTCGACGCCGAGATTTCGCAGACGGCTGACAAGCAGCTCGTCGACCCAGGAAGGCCAGGTCGCCTTACCTGCCTGACGTGCGGCGACGTACTCTACGTGTGTGATGCGTTCACGGCGCGCGGGTACGCCGAGCAGACGAGCAAGGATCGGGTCCGCTCGCCGTGAGGGTGATGTAGTCGGAGTCACTGGTTTCCAGTTTGGCATCTTGGGGGAGAGTCGCCCGGAGTCGTGATTTCGTATAGACACGAAGGCGGGGCGTGGTTGAATGCCGCGCGTCAGGGTATTGCGCGCTGGGACTTGGGGTCCCAGCATGTCAGACCCCTCGTCGTGGACTCAGCAGGCAAGGCGCTGGAGGATCTGTGGATCTGAAGTTGGACCACCACACTGAAGACCGACTCACCATCGTGGAAGTCGAGGGTGAGATCGATGTCTATACCGCGCCGAGGCTGCGTGAGCTGCTGATCGACCTGGTCAACAAGGGCAACTTCCACCTTCTCGTCAACATGGAGAAGGTGGACTTCCTGGACTCCACGGGGCTCGGTGTCCTGGTCGGCGGGCTCAAGCGCGTTCGGGCGCACGACGGCTCCCTGGAGCTCGTCTGCACGCAGGAGCGCATCCTGAAGATCTTCCGGATCACCGGCCTGACCAAGGTCTTCGGGATTTACGCCTCGGTCGAAGAGGCCAAGGAAGCTCACGGCCGAGACAAGTAGTCATGGCCACCGTCGAGCTGACGTTCAGTGCTCTTCCGGCTCACGTGCGCACCGCGCGGCTGGTCGCAACGGCCATCGCGCGGCGCACCGGGGTCGCGGAGGACCTGCTGGACGAGGTGCGGCTCGCTGTGGGTGAGGCCTGCTCACGGGCAGTGGAGGCACACCGCGTCCACTGCCCGGGCGAGCCCATCCGCATCGAGTTGTGCGACGACTCAGGGCGCTTCGAGGTCACCGTCACCGACTCGGCACCGAGCGACGATCTCGAACAGGCGTACAAGGACGAGGACGAGTTGCCGACGGCCGTCAACGGCACCGAGTTGGCCAGCCTGCTCCCCGCCGACACGCTGATGTCCGGGTTCGGCATCGCCGTCATCGCCGCGCTGGCCGATGACGTCGAGGTGTATCCGAGTGCCAAGGGGCTGCGGATCAGGATGAGCTGGCCCGCCACCGCCGCAGGGTTCGCCACCGCCTGAGAGTGGCCACGGGGGCTGTCTTCCAGCGGGGCCACGGGGTCGTCTTCTCGGTTGTTCCATCTCGTCGGGGTGACCCGGATCGGCTTGGTCGATCGCGCTCGCCCCGGCCAGGCATGGTCCGGCCCACCGCCCGGGATCCGTCGATCCTGAGTGCAAGGATCGCGCCGGTCGGTTCCCGGTCGTGCGGCGCGAGCCTGGCCGGCGCCGTCCCGACGCGTGGTCGCGCCGCGGGCGCCGGCCGCGCGCTGCCGACCTGGCCGTCCTGACCCTGCTCACCTCCGTACAGGCGCCCTCTGCCCGGGCATCCTGGCAGAGCGGCGCCCCGCCACCGAGGTCGTCGTGCCGCGCCGGTCGTCGTGCCGCGCCGGTCGTCGTGCCGCGCCGGTCGTCGTGCCGCGCCGGTCGTCGTGCCGCGCCGGTCGTCGTGCCGCGCCGCGACGGGCTGTCGCATGAGCGCGAGCCCTGCGACGCGCCGCTGGTCAGAACCCTGCTGTGTCGTGGCCGGGCCGCTGTGGGATGGACGGCCGGGCGTCAGGGGAGCGGCGTCTTGAGGCCGGCAGAGGAGGACTGCCGACATCTTCGCGTGATCCGTCCTCGTGCCGTCAGCATCCGGCCGTCCTGGTGAGGGCCGAGGGCCGCTGAAGGCCGGGGTGGAGGCGGTGCCGGTGGAGGGGTGTTCATGGTGGTGCCGGTGAGGGGGGTGGGGCGTCGCCGCACGTCAGCGCGGGTTTACGGACATAATAATTAGGCAATGAACGTCTGTCCGTAACCCGGCCGTCGATCGATCTGACACCCGGAAAACCGCGTTGTTACTGGGCAAAGCCCCGCACCTTACTGGACTGGGCCCTAATTGGCTGGTGGAAGAGGCTTCATATCTGGCCTGTGCCTGCGTAGACTCCCGGCACCGGCCAAGGTTTTGTCCCCGCAGATCAACGTCGCCCTGCGGGAAGGTCTGCGGACGTTACCGGAAGCGGCACTGCCAATCCAGCTCGGATGCGCGCCGCCCCCCGACTGACTCGCAGCGCGGTCTGGGCATGGACCTACCCGTCTGGCCGAGGAGGACGGATGTCTAGGCTCAATCTCGCCGCTGACGACGCCGCAGCGGTATCTCTTAGCGGTTCCCACCTCACAATCGTGATCGTGGTGGCCGCCGTGGCGCTGCTGGCGCTCGCCGTAGCGGGCGGTCTCGTCCGCGAGGTGCTCGCCGCAGGTCAAGGCACAGAGCGAATGCAGAACATCGCGCGAGCGGTCCAGGAAGGCGCCGCCGCGTATCTAACGCGACAGTTCAGAACGCTTGCACTTTTTGTGGTGCTCATCCCGTTCCTGCTGCTTCTCCTGCCCTCGGAGTCGACCAGCGTCGCCATCGGACGCTCCGTCTTCTTCGTGGTCGGTGCGGCATTCTCCGCCTTGACCGGCTTCATGGGCATGTGGCTGGCTGTGCGGGGCAATGTCCGTGTGGCGGCCGCCGCCCGCGAGGCGGGTGAGAAGCCCGCGATGCGCATCGCGTTCCGTACCGGTGGCGTGGCCGGCATGTTCACCGTCGGGCTCGGCCTGCTGGGCGCCGCGATCGTCGTGTTCATCTACAAGGGCGACGCTCCGAGCGTGCTCGAGGGCTTCGGGTTCGGCGCGGCGCTCCTTGCGATGTTCATGCGTGTCGGCGGCGGCATCTTCACCAAGGCGGCCGACGTGGGCGCCGACCTGGTCGGCAAGGTCGAGCAGGGCATCCCCGAGGACGACCCGCGCAACGCCGCCACGATCGCCGACAACGTGGGCGACAACGTCGGCGACTGCGCCGGCATGGCGGCCGACCTGTTCGAGTCCTACGCGGTCATGCTGGTCGCGAGCCTCATCCTGGGCAAGGCGGCCTTCGGCACCGAGGGCCTGGTCTTCCCGCTCATCGTCCCGATGATCGGCGTGCTGACCGCGATCATCGGCATCTTCACCACCGCGCCCCGCAGCGGCGACCGCAACGGCATGGCGGCCATCAACCGCGGCTTCTTCATCTCGGCGGCGATCTCGGCCGTCCTGGTGGCCGTGGCCGCCTACCTCTACCTGCCCGGCTCGTTCTCCCAGCTCACCGACGTCAGCCCGGCGATCGCCGGGCTCAGCTCCGACCCGCGGCTGATCGCCATCGGCGCCGTCCTCATCGGCCTGGTGCTCGCCAGCGCCATCCAGGTGCTCACCGGCTACTTCACCGAGACCAACCGCCGCCCGGTCAAGGAGATCGGCGAGAGCTCGCTCACCGGCCCGGCCACCGTCATCCTGTCCGGCATCTCCGTCGGCCTGGAGTCGGCGGTCTACTCGGCGCTGCTCATCGGCGGCGCGGTGTACGGGGCGTTCCTGCTGGGCTTCGGCAACGTGACCGTGGCGCTGTTCGCGGTGGCCCTGGCCGGCACCGGTCTGCTCACCACCGTCGGCGTCATCGTGTCCATGGACACCTTCGGCCCGGTCTCCGACAACGCTCAGGGCATCGCCGAGATGTCCGGCGACGTCGAGGGCGAGGGCGCCCGCATCCTCACCTCCCTCGACGCGGTGGGCAACACCACCAAGGCGATCACCAAGGGCATCGCGATCGCGACGGCCGTGCTCGCGGCGACCGCGCTGTTCGGCTCGTTCCGCACCGCCGTCGAAAGCCAGCTCGCCGCGGCGAGCGCGGGGGTGAAGGACGCGCTGGGCTCCTTCAGCTCCTTCAGCCTCAGCGTGGACTCGCCGAACGTGCTCGTCGGTCTCATCATCGGCGCCGCGGTCGTGTTCCTGTTCTCCGGCCTGGCGATCAGCGCCGTGGGCCGCGCGGCGGGACGGGTCGTGTTCGAGGTGCGCGAGCAGTTCCGCACCAAGCCGGGCATCATGACCGGTGAAGAGCTGCCCGACTACGGCCGCGTCGTGGACATCTGCACCCGCGACTCGCTGCGCGAGCTGGCCACGCCGGGCCTGCTGGCCGTCATGACGCCGATCGCGGTCGGCTTCGCCTTCGGGTACGCGCCCCTCGGCGCCTACCTCGCGGGCGCGATCGCTGCGGGCACGCTGATGGCGGTCTTCCTGGCCAACTCGGGCGGCGCCTGGGACAACGCCAAGAAGCTCGTCGAGGACGGCCACCACGGCGGCAAGGGGTCGCAGGCCCACGAGGCCACCATCATCGGCGACACCGTCGGCGACCCGTTCAAGGACACCGCCGGTCCGGCGATCAACCCGCTGATCAAGGTCATGAACCTCGTGGCCCTGCTCATCGCCCCGGCCGTCGTGACCTACGCGGACAACGCCGTCGTGCGCGTCGGCGTCACGCTGGTCGCGGTCGTGATCGTCGTCGGCGCGATCGTCGTCTCCAAGCGGCGTTCGACGAGCATCGCCCCCACGGGCGGCACCCCGGCCGAGAAGGTCGAGACCGAGAAGGTGTCGAGCTGACGACCAACGGCATCTAGTGCCGCACGGCGCGGCGCCGGCCTGAACGGCCGGCGCCCGCGAGCGGCCAGAGGTGAAAGTGCGGCTACCGTCCGAGGAGGGCGGTAGCCGTACGCGTGTAATGGGATAGTTGGGGGAGTGAACACGCTCATCGTGCTGAGACATGCCAAGGCCGCGCACGTGCCCGGGCTGGCCGACCGCGAGCGTCCCCTCACCGATCGCGGCGAGCGGGACGCCGAGCGGGCCGGTGAGACGCTCAGGCGGCTCGGGCTGAGTCCTGAGCTGGTGCTGTGCTCGCCGTCGATCCGCACCAGGCGCACCGCCGAGCTGGCGCTGGCCGGCCTCGCCTCGGAGGCCCCCGTCCACGTCGAGACCGAGATCTACGAGGCGTATCCGGACGAACTGCTGGAGCTGATCGGCCGTACGGACGGCGAGGTGTCCACCCTGCTGCTGGTGGGCCACAACCCGGGGGTTCACGAGCTGGTCCTGAACCTCTCGCTGACGCACGACGACGAGGGGTTCCCGCCGGGAGCGTTCGCGGTGCTGGAAACCGGCCCCTGGGCCGACCTGGGGCCCGGAGACGGCCGCGTGGTCGGCCGCTGGACCCCCAAGGGGCACTGAACGCCGCCGGCACGCCGTCCGCTCGAAGCCGGAGGCCGCCGAAGGCCCGCGAGGTGCCATGGGTGTGAGGCCGGGGACGGCCGCGGCAGGACGCCGATGGGCGTGAGGCCGGGACGGCCGCGGCGGGGTGCCGAAGGCCCGCGAGCCGGGGCCGGGTCCGTCAGGTGGTGGGGGGAGCGGTGAGGCCGTCTTCGGCGTCGGCGGCCTCCACCTCCTCGCGGGAGATGCCGAGCAGGTACAAGATCGCGTCCAGGTACGGGACGTTCACCGCCGCGTCGGCGGCCTGCCGCAGGACCGGCTTGGCGTTGAACGCGATGCCCAGCCCCGCGGCCGCGATCATGTCGAGGTCGTTGGCGCCGTCGCCGATGGCCACGGTCTGGCTGATCGGGATGCGCGCCTGCTGGGCGAACCGCTCGAGGGCCCGCGCCTTGCCGGGACGGTCGACGATCTCGCCGATGACCCGCCCGGTGAGCTTGCCGTCCACGACCTCCAGGGTGTTGGCCGCGGAGTAGTCGATGCCCAGCTCGGTGACCAGCGAGTCGGTGATCTGGGTGAAGCCGCCGCTGACGATCGCGAAGCGGTAGTCCAGCCGCTTCAGGGTGCGCACGAGGGTGCGGGCGCCGGGGGTGAGGACGACCTCCTCGCGGACCCGTTCGAAGACCTCCTCCGGCAGGCCCTCCAGGAGGGCGACGCGTTCGCGCAGTGAGGCGGCGAAGTCCAGCTCACCTCGCATGGCCGCCGTGGTGATCTTCTCGACCTCGTCCATGCACCCGGCGTGCGCGGCCAGCAGTTCGATGACCTCGCCCTGGATGAGCGTGGAGTCGACGTCCATGACGATCAACCGCTTGGCCCTGCGGTGCAGGCCGGAGCGCTGCACCGCGACGTCGACCTGCTGCAGCACGGCCTCGGCGGTCAGCGCGGTGCGCAACGCGTCGGGGTCGGCCCCCGAGATCGCCAGCTCGATGCAGGTGACCGGCAGGTGCGCGAGCCGTTCGATGCGGTCGATGTTGGCGCCGGCGGCGGCGATGCGGCCCGCGATGCCCGCCAGGGCCGCCGGCTGCAGCGGGTTGCCCAGGACGGTGACGTGGAGGCGCCCGCGGCGGCGCTTCTCCTTCAGGTCGGTGCCGGTCGTGAGCTCGACCTCCATGCCGAGGTCTTCGGCGACGCGCTCGACGGCGGCCCACATGGCGCCCAGGGTGCCGCCGGTGCCGGTCGGCGGGCCGCCCGCGTAGGCGACCAGGACGCCCAGCACCAGCCGGCCGCGGATCACGACCTGCTCGACGTCGGCGACGGTGACGGGGAAGGAGGCCAGCACGGTGAACAACCGGGAGGTCACTCCGGGTCGGTCGGGGCCGGTCAGCGTGATCAAAAGCGTGCGCTGCTTCATCGCGGACAACGCTACCGACCGCTCAGAGTGCGCGTGCAAGCGGTTCACCATACGGACGGCAGATGGCCATGTCCCCATGTCTTCATGGGTGTGCACAGGAGGAGGCATGCCCATGACCGAGGTGCTCGCCAGTCAGGTCCGTGGCGGAAGCGTCGACGAACCCCTCGTCCGGTCCGATGCGCGGCCCAGTGCCGGGCCGGAGAAATCTCTCGTCCACCCCGGCGCGGCGCCGCAAGGCCCGCGCGCCGGTCAGGAGCAGCCGCTCCTCCACCCGCGTCCCGACCCGGGCTCACAGCAGGCGAGCCCGGGGGCGCACCTGGAGGGTTCGAGTCCCAGGACACACCTGGAGGCGGCGAGCCCCCGTACGCGCCTGGAGGCGGCGAGCTCCCGTGCCCGGCTCGAGGCCGGGCGGATCGTCACGGAGGCCCCGCCCCGGCCGGGGCTCGGCCAGGGGACGCTGACCGACGCGCGCGGTCGCTACACCGTCGAACTGGCCAAGGACGCCGCCGACATGCGGGCGGCGCAGCGGCTGCGCTACGAGGTGTTCGCCGAGGAGATGGGCGCCCACCTCGACTCGCCGATCTCCGGCCTGGACGTGGACCGTCTGGACGCCTACTGCGACCACCTGCTGGTGCGCTCGGGCGACACGGTGGTCGGCACCTACCGCATGCTCGCGCCAGGACGGTCCGACCGGCTGTACTCCGAGGGGGAGTTCGACCTGTCGGCGCTGGCCGGCATCCGTGGTGGCATGGTCGAGGTGGGGCGCACCTGCGTCCACCCCGACCACCGCGGCGGAACGGTGATCGGCCTCATGTGGGCCGGCATCGCCCGGTACATGGTCGCCGGCGGCTACACGTGGCTGGGCGGCTGCTGTTCGGTGCCGCTGGACGACGGGGGCAGGGCGGCCGCGGGGGTGCTGGACGGCATCGGCCTCGGCCCTGAGCGGTACCGCGTGACGCCGCACGACCCCTGGACGGGCGAGGGAGTGGCCAGGCCCGACCGGTTCGTGGTGCCGCCGCTGCTGCGCGGCTATCTGCGGCTCGGGGCGTGGATCTGCGGGATGCCGGCCCACGATCCGATGTTCGGGACGGCCGACTTCTTCGTCCTGCTCTCGCTGTCCAACGTGGACACCCGCTACCTGCGGCACTTCCTCGGAGTGGCGGAATGAGCGGCGGCTGGCTGCCCGTGGCCCCGTGCACGGTGGATTCGTGCGTCGCGGCCCCGGCGGAGCTCGCCGGGCCGCTGCGGCGCGTGGCGCGCCTGGTGGGGGCGGTCGTGGTCGTGCTGGCCGGCCTTCCCTGCACGTGGGCCGCCCGCGCGCTCGGCGGGTCGCGGGCGGACGCGCTGGCGATGGCCTGGTCCCGTACCTTCCTGCGTGTCCTCGGGCTGCGGCTGGAGGTACGTCAGGGGTTCACCGTGCTGGGCGGCGCGGCGGCGCCGGTGCGGGTGGTGGAGGAGGAGCCTGAGAGTGCGGGGGCGCTGCTCGTCGCCAACCACGTCTCCTGGCTGGACCCGCTCGTGGTGGCGGCGACGACCCCGTGCCTGGCGCTGGCCAAGAGCGAGATCGCGGCGTGGCCGTTGATCCGCTCGCTCGTGGCAGGGTCGGGTGCGATCTTCATCCACAGGGAGCGCCTGTCGACGTTGCCGGGAACCGTGCGGGCGATCGCGGACGCACTGCGCGCCGGCCGGTCCGTCGTGGCCTTCCCCGAGGGCACCACCTGGTGCGGCAGGGGCGGGGGGCCGTTCCGCCGCGCGGTCTTCCAGGCGGCGATCGACGCGGGCGCGCCGGTGCGGCCGATCACGCTGCGGTTCCGCGACCGCGCCGGTCATCTGGCGACCGGGCCGTCGTTCGTCGGCGAGGACACCTTGCTGGCCTCGTTGGTCAGGGTGGTGTCGGCCAAGGGGCTCGTCGTCGAGGTGACGAGGTTCCCGCTCATCCCGCACACGAGCGGGGTCGACAGACGCGCCCTGGCCGGCCTGGCCCATGCCACCGTGCTGGGCGACCACCTCCGCCACGACGAACACCTGGCCGTCGCCGCGTAGCCGTATCCGGTCGCACCGCGCCGCGTCGCGCGCCGCGGTACGGCGCCGTGGCGCTCGTGGACGGGCACGCGGGCCGCGCCGCGCCGGGTCGGCGACCCGGCGCGGGCGGTGCGGGGGATCAGCCGACCTTGGTGGTGGCCTTCTTGGTGAAGTACCAGCTCTTGACGCCGATACGGTCGAGCTCGGCCCGGCTCAGGTCCTCGGCGCCGGTCGGGACGTCGAAGGAGTTGACGCCCAGCTTCGCGGTCACGTTGCCCTTGACGCTCTTCTTCAGCTTGACCTCGATGGTCAGCCAGTCGTGGTCGCCCTTCTCCAGCTCGTAGGGCGACCAGCACCAGAAGCCGTCGGGGTAGAAGTCGCACTCGGTGCCCTTGGGGCCGTCGAAGTACACCGTTCCAGTGCGGCCCTTGGGGAGGGTGCCGCCGAGGAAGTAGGCGTCGGCCACCCAGGGGCCCTTGTTGACCGCCTTGATGGAGTAGACGATCGTCCCGCCGCGCTTGATCTTCTTGGGGCCCTTCACCGTGACGGCGAAGGAGGAGTACGGCTCGGCGGCGCTGGTGCGCGCGGAGGTGTGGGCCGTGACGCCCGAGGCCGTGGTGGCGGACGCGGGGGCGGCGGAGGCCGGGGTGGCGGCGAGCAGCAGGGCGCCCGCGAGCGGGGCGGTCGCGAGCGCGGTCGCGATTTTGCCGAGGGGGTGGCGCATGCACGTCTCCAGAGTCGGGAGAGGACGGGGACGCGCGGCTCCGCGGGACGGGCGCGCGGTCCCCGATGGACACGCGAACCGTCCCTGCGGGCATGCAGGGCATCCCCGCACGCGAAGGTGGGGATCAGGTCCCCCTGGACGGGAGGCCATCCCGTCGCGGAGCGGAGAGCACGGGTTCGCGGATAGATCAGTGGTTCTATCTTGATCGATTGCCGCGTTCCACTTATATCCGTCTTATTTCGATATGGTCACAAAGGGTGCCATTCACGTAGCTGGGCGCTCTGCGCTGTCCGCCGATGCGGTGACGGGAAACCCCTGGTATCGCACACAGGAACACCCGGTTTTGAGCACGAGAACATCGGTGCGGGGTGAGGAACGGCCGGCCGGACGAGGCGGAGACACCGGCACGCGGGTAGGTGACCTCCTGAGCCGCGACACCGGTTCGGCGCCGGAGGAGGCCGAGGCGCATGCCGTCATGGGCATGCGCCTCCTGCGGGGCCAGAGCGATCTCGCGCGTCACCTCAGGGGAACCGGCGCGGCGTGATCATGTGGAGATCGCCGAACTCATGCCACAGATAACCCTCGCGCAGTGCCTCCTCGTACGACCGGGCGAGCAGATCCTCCCCGGCGATGGCCGACAGCATCAGCAGGTGACTGGATCTCGGTTCGTGCAGGCCGGTGATCAGGCCGTCCACCGCCCGCACCCCCGTGGCGGGCGTGACGATGTGCGAGGTCCACCCCTCGGCCGGCCGCACCCCGCCACCCCCCGCGGCCGCCGTCTCGAGTGCTCGCACCACGGTGGTGCCCACCGCGATGACGCGTCCCTCGGCCTGGCCGACCAGGCGGGCGGTCGAGGCCGGGACGGCGAAGCGCTCGGGGTAGGGCGGCTCGTCCTTCTCCGGCGAGGCGACGCCGGTGTGCAGGGTGATGGGAGCGATGACGACGCCCCGGCCGACCAGGGCGGTGACCAGCTCGTGGCTGAACGGCCGCCCGGCGCTCGGCATCTCGGCGCTGCCGGGGCGCACCCCGAAGACCGTCTGGTAGTCCGACAGCGGCCAGTCGTGCCCGACGTAGGAGTAGCGGATCGGCACGCCGTGCGCCCCCAGGTAGGCGGGCACGTCGCGGTCCAGCGTCGCCCGCCACAGCCGGGGCGTCTCGCGCTCCAGCAGGCGAAGCGTGGCGCCGCCGGGCAGCGGCAGCCACTCGCCCGGCTCGCCGCCCCCGTACGGGGCGGTCGTGCCCCGTGTACGGCGCCGCAGTTCCACCAGCCACGAGCCGTCCTCGCGCTCGGTGGAGAAGTGGACGGCCAGCCGGTCGAGCGGCACGGCCGCGGGCAGCGTCGCGGAGTCGTTGACCACCAGCACGTCACCGGGGTCGAGCAGGCGGGGCAGGTCGGTGAAAGCGTGATGGGTGATCGCCCCACCGCCGTTCTCGCCCACCGTACGTGTGATCGCTCCGCCGCCGTTCCCGCCGGTCGTACGGGTGGACGATCCGCCGTCCTTCTCACTGACCATGAGGCGGACGGCATCGCGGGCCAGTCCCCGGGCCTCCGGCGGCTCGTGCGCCTCGCGCACCGGAGGGAGGTCGAAGGCGATCACCGGATCACCCGTCCGCTGCCCGGCCGCCGCTTGACCAGATCGACCAGGAACGGCGCGACGGCGGCCGGGTCGGCCGCCTGCGCGGCCTCCTCCTCGCCGAGGGCGTCCGCGAGCATGCGCGTGCGCATCTCGCCGGGGTCCACCCACCAGACGGCGATGTCCGGTTCCTCGACGGCGAGCACGCTGGACAGGTGGTCCAGCGCCGCCTTGCTCAGGCCGTACCCGCCCCACCCCTCGTAGGCGCCCACCGCCGCGTCGGAGGAGATGTTGACCACCGCGCCCCTGCGCTCGCGCAGCCCCCGCAAGGTGGCCTGGATCAGGGCGAGGGGCGCCACCACGTTGGCGGCCAAGGCGTCGGCGAGCGCGTCCAGAGGGTAGGCGGCCAGCGGGGGCAGCGGGACGGCCCCGAGTGTGCTCGCGTTGTTGACCAGCAGGTCCAGGCCGCCCAGCTCGTGCGCCGCCTCCGCCAGGCGGGCCCGGTGGGCGGGGTCGGTCACGTCGCCCGCGAGCGCGGTGGCGCCGGTCTCCCGGGCGGCCTCGGCGAGGTCGGCGGCGCCGCGGGCGGTGATGACCAGGCGCCACCCCTCGGCGGCCAGGGCGCGGGTCAGGGCCAGTCCGAGCCCCCGCGAGGCTCCGGTGACCAGAGCGGTGCGCGCGCCGGCGCCATCAGCGAGGTCGCCGGGGGCGGAAGCGGGGGCGGGGCCGGGGACGGGGACGGGAGGGGAGACGCGGAGGGCCGGAGCGGAGGTGGCGGTGGTGGTGGAGGGTGGGGGCGCTGGGGTTCGGGGGTCGTCTGCCATGGGGGCGACGTTAGGAAGCGGAGGGCGCGGCGGGCATCGGCCCGGGGACCGGTCCGCGCGCGGGCACATCGGCCTAGGACCATCGACCGAGCCGCGCGGCCCCCGCGTCCCCTTACAGTGTGGGCGTGACGACGGAACCGGTCATTTCCGGCGGCGGCGCAGGTGGCGAGCGGCGCGACGCCGTGCTGCAGGCCGTCAGCTCGGCCGTGCTCGCCGTCACACGGCACCTGTCGGTGCGCGAGGTGCTCCAGGTGATCGTGCGCTCCGCCCGTGAGCTGTTGAACGCCCGGTACGCCGCGCTCGGCGTGCCCGACGACGACGGTTCGTTCGCCGAGTTCGTCGCCGAGGGCGTCAGCGACAAGCAGTGGGAGGCCATCGGCCCGCTGCCGCGCCAGCACGGCATGCTGGCCGCGATGCTCCGCGAGGCCGAGCCGGTGCGCCTGCCCGACATCCGCGAGGATCCCCGGTTCGAGTGGTGGCCGAGCGCCCACCCGGTGCTCAAGGACTTCATCGGGGTGCCGATCCGCGACGGCGACCAGGTGCTCGGCATCATCTTCCTGTCCAACAAGCGCGCGCCGGGCGGGTTCGACCGGCAGGACGAGGAACTGCTCGCGCTCTTCGCCGCGCACGCGGCGATCGCGCTCACCAACGCCCGCCTGTACGAGCGGGGCCGTGAGCTGACGGTGGTGGAGGAGCGCACCCGCATGGCGCACGAGCTGCACGACGCCGTGACCCAGAAGTTGTTCTCGCTGCGGCTCACCGCCCAGGCCGCGGCCTCGCTGGTCAGGGCCGATCCCGAGCGGGCGGCGGCCGAGCTGGACCGGGTGCAGCGGCTGGCCGGGGAGGCGCTCGCGGAGCTGCGCGCGGTGATCGTCGAGCTGCGGCCGGCCGATCTGGACCGCCACGGGCTGGCCGAGACGTTGCGCAAGCACGTGGCCGTGCTCGACCGGCTCCATCCGGTGCGGGTCGCCTTCGCCGCCGACGCGCTCGGCGACCTGCCGCCCGAGACCGAGGTGGCCGTGCTGCGCGTCGCCCAGGAGGCGCTGCACAACGCCCTCCGGCACGCGGAGGCCTCCCAGGTCGAGGTACGCCTGGAGTCCGACGGAACGCGCGTCAGGCTGGCCGTCAGGGACGACGGGCGTGGTCTGCCGGTCGGTTCGCCCCCCTCCCGGGGCCTTGGGCTGGCGTCGATGCGCGACCGGGCCGAGGCGGCCGGGGGGACGCTGACGCTGGAATCACACCCGGACGCCGGCACGACCGTCCGGCTGGAGCTGCCCACGTGAGCCGGTTCCCCTGCCGGCTTGGAGGTGCCCACGTGAGCCGGTACGACCGTCCGGCCGCGGCCGTTCGGGTAGGCCGGGACGGGGCGGGAGGACGGCGGTGATCCGCGTGCTCGTCGCCGACGACCATCCCGTCGTGCGCCAGGGCCTGCGCACCTTCCTCGACCTGCAGGAGGATCTGGAGGTCGTCGGGGAGGCCGCGGACGGAGCCGAGGCGGTGGCCATGGCCGGGGCGCTCACCCCCGACGTGGTGCTGCTCGACCTGAGGATGCCCGTGCTGGACGGGCTGGGCGCGCTGCGCGAGATGGCCGCCCTCGGACTCGGGGCACGGGTGATCGTGCTGACGTCGGTGAGCGACGGGCAGGACGTGGCGCCCGCGATGCGGTCGGGCGCCGCGGGATTCCTCTACAAGGACGTCGAGCCGGCGGCCCTCGCGCAGGCCGTCCGCTCGGTGCACGGCGGCCAGGTGGTGCTGGCGCCCGAGGCGGCCGAGGCCGTCCTCTCCCAGCCCCCGGGCGGCAAGGACCACGGCTCCGCCGCCGGGACGGTCGCGGTGCTGACCGACCGGGAACGGGAGGTGCTCGCGCTGATCGCGTCCGGCCGGTCCAACAGGGAGATCGCCCGGCATCTCGTCGTGGCCGAGAAGACCGTCAAGACCCATGTCTCGAACGTCCTCATGAAGCTCGGCGTGCAGGATCGCACGCAGGCGGCGCTCTACGCCGTGCGTCATGGCCTGGCGTGAGCGTCACCGACGTGCGAGATCGCACTCAGGCCGCTCCACGCCGCGCGTCATGGCCTGGCTTGGGCGTCCCTCTCGTGCCGGGCCTCGACGATGGCGTTGTGGGCGGCCACGCGGGCACGGCGCACGGCGCGGTCGAGGTCGCGCAGGGCCTGTCCGCGGACGGTGACCTGGCCGGCGGTGAGCCCGCGCTCGTCGGCGAGGCGCAGCACCGAGGCCAGCCGCGCCGTGAGCGCGGCCACCCGGTGGGCGCGGGCCGGGTATCCGGGGGCGAGGCCGTCGTCGGCGCCCCCGATCGACGGCTGGCCCCTGCCGGGCCCGTCGACCCCCGACAACGCGTCGGTCGCCGAGCGCATGGCGGAGGTGAGGGCGTGCTCGGCCTCGGCCAGGCCGGGGACGTCCGGCGGGGTGGCCTCGGCCTCCATGGCGGTCCACAGGACGCCGGAGTAGGAGGAGCCGCGGCGGTCGGGCGAGGGGACCAGGCCGAGGCAGCGGTCGCGCAGCACGGCGGTGGCGGCCTGCCCGGCCTCGACGGCGGCCATGGTGAAGGGGAGCGGCCCTGTGAGGCCGAGGGGGTCGCCCGCGACGGGCAGCGACAGGCGCAGGGCGCTGACGCCCTCCGCGCGCAGGTCGGCGAGGAACCGGCGAAGGGGGATCTCGGTCACCACGCCGGAGACGACCTGCGGTCCCGCGGCGCGCTCGAGCCGGTCGACGGCCTCGTCCAGACCGACATGTCCGGCAAGCCAGGCGTTGCCCCATGCGACCAAGGTGGCGGAGATCGGTGAATCGGGGTGCACCGATCCACGATATGCGCTGATGCTGCAATAGGTTTGGTCCGGAGGGACACTGGGCGGGGCGACCCGCCCGGTGAAGCCGGGGCGGTCCCGATCGAGGGGGCGCTCCGGACGATCATGTCAGGAGGTATCCGGGATGGGTGGTCAGGTGCTTCGGCTCCAGGACGTCGCCGTCCGCAGAGATGGCGCGGCCCTGCTGCGGGGCATCGACTGGACCGTCGAGGAGGACGAGCGCTGGGTGGTCATCGGCCCGAACGGCGCGGGGAAGACGACCCTGCTTCAGGTCGCGGCTTCCCTCCTCTATCCGAGCGAGGGGTCGGTCGAGATCCTGGGCGAGCGGCTGGGGCAGACCGACGTCTTCGACCTGCGCCCGCGCATCGGCCTGGCCAGCGCGGCCCTCGCCGAGCGGGTGCCCGGGGACGAGAAGGTCATCGACCTGGTGCTCACCGCGTCCTACGCCATTCTCGGGCGGTGGAACGAGGAGTACGACTCCGGTGACGTCACCCGCGCCGTCGAGCTCATCGACCAGCTCGGGTGCGCCCATCTGATCAGGAGGAAGTTCGGCACGCTGTCGGAGGGCGAGCGCAAGCGCGTGCAGATCGCCCGTGCCCTCATGCCCGACCCCGAGTTGCTGCTGCTCGACGAGCCCGCCGCCGGCCTCGACCTCGGCGGCCGGGAGGACCTCGTGCGCCGGCTGTCGGCGCTGGCCTACGACGCCACCGCCCCGACGATGGTGCTGGTCACCCACCACGTCGAGGAGGTGCCGAGCGGGTTCACCCACGTCCTGCTGCTGCGGCACGGCTCGGTGGTGGCCCAGGGGCCCATCGAGTACGTCATGACCGCCGACAACCTCTCCCGCACCTTCGGCGTGCCGCTGAGCCTCGAGCGCAGCGTGGACGGCCGCTGGTACGCCCGCGCCCTCCCGGGGTGACGGCGAAGCGGCACACGACGGGCCCTCCTTGGGCGATCGGCGAAGCGGCACACGGCGGGCCCTACCGGAGTGATCGACGAAGCGGCACAGAGCGGGCCCTTCCGGGCTGAGCGGCGGAAGCGGCGTACGACGGGCGATTTGTGATTGATACCGACCGCTCCGCGCGGTTCACGACCGCGTAAAGGGAAAACCAAATAGCATTCCGGCCGGGGCTCATCGGTTTCTTCGGGTCGGAGTTGGCTCATGACACAGCTCGTCGTCGCCATGATCGTGGTAGCCATCGCGGGGTTCGCGTTGTACCGCACCATCCGCATCGTCCCCCAGGCGCAGGCGTTCATCATCGAGCGGCTGGGGCGCTACCACCGCACCCTCACTCCGGGCCTGAACATCGTCGTGCCGTTCATCGACGGGGTGAAGACCATGGTGGACCTGCGGGAACAGGTGGTCTCCTTCCCCCCGCAGCCGGTGATCACCTCTGACAACCTCGTGGTGTCGATCGACACCGTCATCTACTTCCAGGTGACCGACCCCAAAGCCGCGACCTACGAGATCGCCAACTTCCTCACCGGCGTCGAGCAGCTCACCGTCACCACCCTGCGCAACGTCGTCGGCGGCATGGACCTCGAGCGCACGCTGACCTCCCGTGAGGAGATCAACTCCGAGCTGCGCGGGGTGCTGGACGAGGCCACCGGCAAGTGGGGCATCCGGGTGAACCGCGTGGAGCTCAAGGCCATCGACCCGCCCGCGTCCATCCAGGACTCGATGGAGAAGCAGATGCGGGCCGACCGCGACAAGCGCGCCTCCATCCTGTCCGCCGAGGGCCAGAAGCAGTCGGCGATCCTGACGGCCGAGGGCGAGCGCCAGGCCGCGGTGCTCAAGGCGCGCGGCGAGGCGGAGGCCGCCGTGCTGCGCGCCCAGGCCGACGCCGAGGCCCAGGCCATGCGGGCCAAGGGCCAGGCGGACGCGATCGCCATGGTGTTCCGCGCCATCCACGAGGGCAATCCCGACCAGCGGCTGCTCGCCTACCAGTACCTCCAGACGCTGCCCGAGATCGCCAAGGGCGACGCGAACAAGGTGTGGATCGTGCCGTCCGAGATGGGCAAGGCTCTGGAGGGCCTGGGCAACCTGTTCGGCCCGGGCAGGGAGGCTCCGGCCGCCAACCGGAACTCGGCCCCCGAGCCCCACTGACCTCGCCGCCCGAGCCCCACTGACCGTCCTCGGCCCGAACCCCACTGACCTCGCCGGTTCAGGCGCGCCGACCTCGCCGGCCCTAGCCGCACTGACCGGCGTCGGCCCGCTCCACGCCGGTGACGCGGCGCTCCGTCCGGGGCGGGCGGTGAGCGGCACGGCGCAGGGTGGGTACGGTTGCCGCCTAACATCGGGCGCAGCCGTACGAAAGGTGGGGTCTTGACTCCGTGGGAGGTCGTCGCGGTCCTGCTGGCCGGGGTCGCGGCGGGAGGCATCAACGCCGTCGTCGGGTCGGGTTCGCTGATCACCTTCCCGACGCTGCTGGCGCTGGGCTATCCGCCGATCGTCGCGAACGTGTCCAACAACGTCGGGCTGGTGGCCGGCGGCGTGACCGGCGTGCTCGGCTACCGGGACGAGCTCAGGGGGCAGCGGCAGCGGCTCCTGCGGCTCGGCGCGGCCTCGGTGCTCGGCTCGCTCGCCGGGGCGCTGCTGCTGCTCCAGTTGCCCGCCAGGGCCTTCCAGGTGATCGTCCCCGTGCTCATCGCACTGGCCTGCGTGCTCGTCGTGGTCCAGCCCAGGCTCAACGCCTGGCTGTCCCAGCGGCAGGGGACCCCGCACCCGCACGGAGGGCCGTGGCTGTGGCTGGGGGTGTTCGGCGCCGGCGTCTACGGCGGGTACTTCGGCGCCGCGCAGGGGGTGGTGCTGATCGGGCTGCTCGGCATCTTCCTGGAGGAGCACCTGCAACGGGTCAACGCGGCCAAGAACATGCTGTCGCTGCTGGTCAACTCCACGGCGGCCGTCGTGTTCGTTCTCATCGCCCCGGTCGACTGGTGGGCGGTGCTGCTGGTGTCGCTGGGCTCCATGCTCGGCGGTTTCCTCGGGGCCAGGGTCGGCCGCCGGCTGCCCGCCCGGGTGCTGCGCGCGGTGATCGTCTGCGTCGGGATCGTCGCGATTATCAAACTGGTGTACGGGTAGCCATTGCCATAAGTGGGTATTTACCTGGTCATGAAGGGTGACCGGGTCGAAATCGTCATAGACGCGGGAGGCAATCCGCGTACCTACGAGATCGTGGCGACGAAGGCCGGCAGGCGCGTCGACGTCGCCACCCGCAGAGGGCTCGTGGAGGTCAGCGAGGTGACCAGGAGCGGCACCCCGGTGCGCACCGCCCGCTTCATGGCCAGCCGCATCCTCGCCCTCGTCGAGCACCCGGCCGCCGACGGCGAGAAGGACTGAGCCGGCCGCGCCGGCTCGCGCGCCTCAGGTCAGCTCGCGCGGGCGCACCTGGACGACGCCGTCGCCCCGCACGTTGACCTCGAACGACGGCTGGGGCGCGGTCGCCGGGCCGTGTACGACCCCGCCGTCCTCCAGCCGGAACGTGCTGCCGTGCCACGGGCACACGACGCAGGGCTCGTCGCCGTCCATGACCAGCCGTCCCTGGTGGAGCGGCCCGGCGAGGTGCGAGCAGCGGTCGGCCAGGACCGTGACGTTGGTCCCGTGGCGCAGCACGAACAACTGGATGTAACCCAGACGGCGTGACACGGGGCGCCCGTCGGGCAGGTCCCACAGCCGGCACAGGTCGTGCCAGCCCAGCGGCACCAGGTGGGTGGTCTGCTCGGCGTGGCTCGGGCCGGCCGCCATGCGGTAGGCCAGGTGCCCGCCGAGGTTGCCGCCGATGCCCGCGGCGCCGAGGCCGGCGAAGGCGAGCGCCCGCGCGGTGCGGTGCCGGCCCGACAGCCGCAGGATCAGCGACCCCGAGTACAGGCCGATGGCGGCCATGTTGACCAGCACGTGGACCAGGCCGACCCGCTGCTGCTCCAGGTGCAGCACCGACCAGTCGGTCAGCCCCGCGGCGGCGGCGGGGACCGCGGCGGCCAGGCCCGTGGCCAGCACGGCCTGCGAGGCGCGGGGGTCCACGTCGATGACGTCGAGCACCGCCGTGGCGGTGAAGCACCCCAGGCTGACGGTGGCCAGCGGAGGGTGGAGAGGATGGCCGGTGGGCACGCCGTGCAGGACGTCCCGCGCCGCGCTTCCCAGCGGCAGTCTGCGCCTGATCAGCTTGGCCAGCGGGACGACGACGCGATCGAGGGCCCGCATGTGCTCGATGCGATCGGTGACCCCCACCGGCAGGGACATCCGCGCCAGCCCCAGGGATCGCCGGAGCGTCCGGCCTCGCGAGTTGATGGACTTCGAAGTTTCCTCCACTTTCGCCCCCTCTCGCCCTTAGGGGGGACCTACCCCCCTTGAGCCGTGGAGAACACCGCGGAGGCGGCTACGCGCGGCCGGGGGCCAGGTGGCCCCGGGCGGCCGACAGTTCGATGATCTCTGTGGCGTAGTCGCCGAGGGCCGGCGAGCCCTCGCGGATGATCTCGACCTTCTCCATCACCTGGTCCACCGTGACGCCGTGGCGCACCCAGCTTCCGCCCTCGTTGTGGTGGTTGGCCATCATCGGGGCGAGCCGGTCGAGCGCCTTGGCGAAGCGCGCCTCCGGCGTGCTCCGGGCCTCGAACTCCTCCCACAGCGCGCGAAGGGTGGCGGTCTGGTCGGCCGGCAGCAACCCGAAGATGCGGTCGGCGGCGGCGCGCTCGGCCTTCTCCTGCACCTCGACCGCCGTCAGGTCGTAGATGAAGGTGTCGCCGGCGTCGATCTCGACGATGTCGTGCACGAGCAGCATGGCGGTGACCCGGCCGAGGTCGGCGCCGGGCGGCGCGTACTCGCCGAAGACCATGGCCAGCATTCCGAGGTACCACGAGTGCTCGGCGTCGTTCTCCCTGCGGGAGCCGTCCATCAAGGTGTTGCGGCGGAGCACGCGCTTCAGTTTGTCGATTTCCACGGCGAAACCGACCTGGGCCAGCAGACGTTCCTTATCGGGCACGGTGGTCACGCGCCACAGCCTATTACCGGGAGCGCCCCGATTCGGCCCGACCCGCGCCGCGCGCCGCGGCTCAGGCGGGCTCCAGCGTGACCGGCACCCCGTTGAACACCGCGTTCCCCGACAGCGGGTCGATGATCGACTCGTCGGTCAGGGTGTTGGCGCTCACGCCGGCGTTCTTGGCCGCGACCAGCTGCGAGGTTCCCGCGTGGCCCCAGCCGTGCGGCAGGCTCACCACCCCGCGCATGATCGTGTCGGTCGGCTCGAGCGGCACGGTGAGCTCGCCCGCCGCCGAGCGGACCACCGCCTGCCCCGACAGGCCCAGCTCGGCGGCGTCGTCCGGGTTGATCTGCAGGGTGCAGCGGTTGGTGCCGCCGACCAGCGGGGCGAGGTTGTGCATCCAGCTGTTGTTGGAGCGCAGGTGCCGCCGGCCGATGAGCACGAAACCCTCCGCCGGCCGGCCGAGCGCCTCGCGCAGCCGCGGGACGTCGGCCAGGATCGCCGGCGGGGCCAGCTCGACCGCGCCGGAGGCGGTGGCGAGGACGCCGGGCAGGCGCGGCGCCAGCGGCCCGAGGTCGATGCCGTGCGGGTGCCGCAGCAGCAGTTCCAGCGACAGGCCGGGCTCCCGCTCCCCGCCGCCTGCTTCGATCACGCCCCGCGCACCGTCCTCCTCGCCGTCGCCGAACGGCTCGCGCCCGCCCCAGTCGCCGTAGGGGCCCAGGCGCAGCATCGCGTCCAGGCGCAGCTCGGCGCCGGTGCCGCCGGTGAGCATGGCGCGCAGCTCGGCGGGGTCACGGCCCTCGACGGGCGAGCCCGCGGCCTCCACCGCCCTGCGGAGCGTCTGGTCCAGGATGAGCTCGTCCAGCGCCGCGGGGTCGGCGTCCGAGCCCTGGCCCGCGGCGATCATGGCGAGCCGGGCGAGGATCTCCGCCTCGGAGGGCCGTCCCGGCTCAAGGGGCAGCACCGGCGGGGAGTAGCGCGCGTAGCCGCGCACGGCGAAGTTCAGCAGCAGGAAGTCGTAGTGCCCCGACTGCATGACCCGCGGCGGCGGCAGGATGACGTGCGCGTGGCGGGTCGTCTCGTTGAGGTAGGGGTCGACGCTGACCATGAAGTCCAGGCCGGCCAGCGCCCGGTCGAGCCGCGCCCCGTTCGGCGCCGACAGCACCGGGTTGCCCGCCACCGTGACCAGGGCGCGCACGCGGCCCTCGCCGGGCGTGTCGATCTCGTCGGCCAGCGT
This sequence comes from Sphaerisporangium rhizosphaerae, assembly GCF_042665155.1. Taxonomy (NCBI): domain Bacteria; kingdom Bacillati; phylum Actinomycetota; class Actinomycetes; order Streptosporangiales; family Streptosporangiaceae; genus Sphaerisporangium; species Sphaerisporangium rhizosphaerae. The sequence continues at coordinate 59,353 of NZ_JBHTCG010000024.1, forward strand.
CGCCACCGGCAGCTCGCCGTTGGCCTCGGGCAGGCCCCGCACGCGGCTGTGCCAGCGGCCGGTCGCGTACGGCCGGCGGCGGCGCGGCCCCTCGGTCGCCGGGCGGGGGAACATGGCGCCCCCGGGCCGGTCGAGGTTGCCGGTCAGCGCGTTCACCGCGTCCACCAGCCACTGGGCGAGCGTGCCGAACTCGACGGTGCACGTGCCGATGCGCCCGTACACGGCGGCGGCCGGCGCGGCGGCGAGCTCGCGCGCCAGCCGGACGATCACCTCCGCCGGCACGCCGCACGCGGTGGCGCACGCCTCGGGGGTGAAGGGCGCCATCGCGGCCTCGAACTCGGCGAGCCCGTTCACCGGGACGCCGACCTGCGCCAGGCCCTCGGCGAAGAGGGTGTGCGCGATGCCGGCCAGCAGGAACGCGTCGGCGCCCGGGCGGACGAAGACGTGCTCGTCGGCGAGCGCGGCGGTGCGGGTGCGGCGCGGGTCGACGACCACCAGCCGGCCGCCGCGCCGGCGCAGGGCCTTGAGCCGGCCGGGGAAGTCGGGCGCGGTGCACAGCGAGCCGTTGGACTCCAGCGGGTTGGCGCCCAGCATGAGCAGGTATCCGGTGCGGTCCAGATCGGGTACGGGCACCGTCATCGGGTCGCCGAACATCAGCCCGGCGGAGACGTGCTTGGGCATCTGGTCGGCCGTGCTGGCCGAGTAGACCTGCCGGGTGCCGACGGCGCGGATCAGCGGGGCGGCGTACAGCGCCCCGGCCATGGTGTGGGCGTTGGGGTTGCCGAGGTAGACGGCCCGGGCGGGCCCGGGGACGGCGGCCAGGCCCTGCTCGACGGCCGCGAACGCCTCCTGCCAGCTCGCCTCGCGCCACTCCGTGCCCGTGCGGATCAGCGGCCGGGTGAGGCGGTCGGGGTCCTCGTCCAGCCGGCCGAGGCTCGCGCCCTTCGGGCAGATGAAGCCCTTGCTGAAGGGGTCGGCGTGGTCGCCGCGCACCCCCGTCACGCGCTCGTCGTCGTCCAGTCCGATGGTGAGGCCGCACACGGCCTCGCACAGTGGGCAGGTGCGGTGTGCGGTGCGCACGATGGGCCTCCTGGGTTCGAGGGCTGAACCCATCATTGCCGTCCTCCGCCGCCGGGGGAAGGTCAGACGCCGCTCCGTGCGAGGCAGTCCGGACAGGCGCCCCAGTAGATGACGTCGGCCTCGTCGACGCGGAAGCCCGCGGCGTCGACGGGGTCCAGGCACGGGGCCTCGCCGGTGGCGCAGTCCACGTCGGTCACCGTGCCGCACATGCGGCAGACGAGGTGGTGGTGGTTGTCGCCGACCCTCGCCTCGTAGCGCGCGGGGCTGCCCATGGGCTCGATCTTGTGCAGCAGCCCGGCGCCGTGGAGGGCGTGGAGTCCGTCGTAGATCGCCTGGAGGGAGACGTGGCCGACGCGCGCGCGCACCCGGCGGTAGATGGCGTCCACGTCGAGGTGGTCGCCCTCCCTGACGGTGTGCAGGATCGCGATGCGGGCCGCCGTCACCCGGAGCCCCGCATCGTGTAGCCGCTCGACATCCCCCACGACCTGCACCTTAAGCGGTAAACCTGAATCATTCAAGTAAAGGGACCTTCCCACTAAGGCGATTTTCGATCGGCCACCCGGGGGGCGGTGTCCAGATCTGGGCGGAGGTGGCATGCTCTTGGAACGATGAGAACCGAGCCCATACACGGCACCCTGTCCGGTTTGCCAGAGATCTCCCCGCGGCGGGCGCGTGTCCGCCGTGCCGCCGCGCTGACCATGGCCGTGGCGATCGCGGCGGTGCCGGTCATGGCATGCTCGGCCGCCGAGTCGTCCTCACCGCCGTCCAAGAGCACGGACGGCGCCTCATCCGCGCCCGGCGAAGCGACGGGCGACGCCACCGGGAAGCCGCAGGCCGGCGCCCGTCGGCGGCCGTTCACCATCTCCTTCGGCGGCGACGTCCACTTCGAGGGCATGCTCCGCAACCGCCTGGCCGACCCCGGCACCGCCCTCGGCCCCATCGCGTCGGTCCTGCGCCGCGCCGACCTGGCGATGGTCAACCTGGAGACCGCCATCACCCAGGGCGGCACCCCGGCGCCGGGCAAGCAGTACACCTTCCGGGCCCCCGCGACGGCGCTCACCGCGCTCAAGGCCGCGGGCGTCGACGTGGCGTCCATGGCCAACAACCACGGCATGGACTACATGGAGGGCGGGCTGCGCGACTCCCTGGCCGCCATCCGCCGCGCCCGCTTCCCGATCGTCGGCATCGGCAAGAACGCCGCCGAGGCCTACCGGCCGTTCCGCAAGGTCGTGAACGGCAACCGGGTGGCGATCATCGGCGCGACCCAGGTGCTCGACAGCCAGTTCGTCCAGGCGTGGACGGCGACCCCCACCAAGGGCGGCCTGGCCTCGGCCAAGGACGAGGCCAGGCTCATCCAGGCCGTCCGGCAGGCGCGCCGCACATCCGACACCGTCATCGTGCACCTGCACTGGGGGACCGAGCTGCAGAAGTGCCCGAACCAGGCGCAGCTCGCGCTGGCCCCCAAGCTGATCGCCGCCGGCGCCGACGTCATCGTGGGCGGCCACGCGCACATCCTGCTCGGCAGCGGCTACATGCAGGGACGTTACGTCAACTACGGGATGGGCAACTTCGTCTTCTACAACTCCGGCCCGCAGACGGGAACGACCGGGGTGCTGACCCTCACCATCAACGGGCGCAAGGTGCTCAAGGACGGGTGGACGCCGGCGCGGATCAGCGGGGGCGTCCCCGTCCCGCTGACCGGGGCCGCGCGCACCCAGGCCGTCGCCGGATGGAAGTCCCTGCGAGGGTGCGCGGGGCTGGGCGCCACGCCGTGATCCGCCGCGCCGCCCCCGGCCGATCTATATTCGGATGGACGGTCCGATGACGGTGCAGGGGGTGGGCGTATGCGGTTCCCCATCGGGACGCGACCGGCGGCCGTGCGCGAGCTGCGGCGCGCCCGGGCCGAGGGACGCGGGGCCTTCGACGGCCGGCTCGTGGTCGTGACCGGCGCCGGGAGCGGCATCGGCCGGGCCACCGCCCGCGCCTTCGCCGCCCACGGGGCGCAGGTCGTCTGCGCGGACATCGACCTCGCGGCCGTCCGCCGCACGGCGCTGGAGATCGGCCCGCCCGCCCACCCCTGGCGGGTGGACGTCGCCAGCGGCGAGGACATGGAGCGTTTCGCCTCGGCCGTGCGGGAGGAGCACGGCACGCCGGACATCGTGGTGAACAACGCGGGCATCGCCGTCGCCGGGTCCTTCCTGGACCACGAGGTGGCCGACTGGCGGCGCACCATCGACGTCAACCTGTGGGGCGTGGTCCACGGGTGCCGGCTGTTCGGCCGTCAGATGGTCGAGCGCGGACGCGGCGGCCACATCGTCAACGTCGCCTCGCTCGCCGCCTTCGCCCCCTCGCGCCTGCTGCCCGCCTACTCGACCTCCAAGGCGGCGGTGAAGATGCTGAGCGACTGCCTGCGCGCCGAGCTGGCCGGGAGGGGCATCGGCGTGAGCGTGATCTGCCCGGGGTTCACCTCCACGGCGATCGCCGCCAACGCGACCTACCGCGGCGGAGACCGCGCGTTCAGCGAACGGGCGCTGCTGCGGCGCGGCTACCCGCCGGAGCGGGTGGCGGCCCACATCCTGCGCGCCGTCCACCGCAACACGGCCGTGGTCCCGGTGAACGCCGAAGGCAAGATCGGTTATGCCATGTCGCGCATCTCCCCGGGCTTGATGCGGGGAATCGCCCGCCTTATGAATTCCGATTTGGGACGTCTGGCCGGGAAGGACTGACCGCGGCCCCTGAAAGGGGCAAGATGAAACGGTGTCAGCCCCGCCCAGCGACCGCTGCTCCCACGACGACCAGGCGCCGCTGCGCCGAAGACCCTCCCAGCGCCGCAGCGCGCGACGCGTCGAGCGCATGCTCGACGCCTGCGCCGAGTTGCTCGACGAGATCGGCTACGAGGCGCTGTCCACCACCCGCATCGCCGACCGGGCCGATGTGGCCATCGGTTCGATCTACCAGTTCTTCCCCGACAAGCGGGCGATCACCCAGGCGCTGACCCAGCGCAATGTGGAGCTCTTCATCGCCCGGGTCGGCCGGCGCTTCATGACCGAGGACTACACCGGCTGGTGGCACGCGGTGGACGCCATCATCGACGAGTACGTCGACATGAACAGGACCGTTCCTGGCTTCCGCTCCCTGCGCTTCGGCGACGCGGTGGACCTCAACCTTCTCGACTCGGTGTCGGAGAACAACACCGTGATCGCCGGCCGGCTGCGGGGCCTGCTGCTCGCGGAGTTCGGCATGGCCGACAGCGAGGAGCTCGACCTGTGGCTGACCGTCGCGGTGGAGTCGGTGGGCGCGGTCCTCGCGCTGGCCTTCCGCCGCGACCCCGACGGCTGGCCCCCGCTCGTCGAGGAGGCCAAGCGGCTGATCCGCGGCTACCTGTCCACCCAGTTGCGCGCGCACGGCGACGTCCCGGCCGGCCACGAGGGCTCGGCCGCCCGCTAACGGGCCACCGTGCCGGTCCGGCCGGGGGAGGCGGGGGCGCGCGAGGAGGACGTGGCGCCCGCGTCGCCGCTCTCGGCGTCGCACGGCGAGGAGAGCCTGCGGATCAGGTTGCGGGCGGCCTGCACCTCGGCGCGCGTGCGCACCAGTTCCTGGCGTTGCTGGTCGGCGGTCTCGAGGCGGGCGGTGGCGTACCCGAGGGTTCCGGGGACGACGGCGGCGCACAGGGCCGCGCAGGCGAGCGCGAAGGTGGTCTGCCAGGACGGGTCCATCGCAGCTCCTTCGAAAGAGCGGGTGACGTTCCAGGCGTGGCGAATATGCCCTCTCGCTCGCATGACACACGCACAGTAGTCAAACATGCGCAAATCAGGACGTAAGTAATGCCTGCCGTTGTCCACGCACGGTCGAGCGGCGCTCGGTAATCTCGTCTTGTGGCACATGTGACGCGTGAGCAGCTTGATCGACTTCTCGAGCAGGCACTCCTCGACGACGATCACGGGGCTCTGGCGGGGAGGCTCGACGATCTGGCGCGCGGATACGCGTCGGGAGAGGTGTCCCGTGCCGCGATCCTCGTGCTCGCCGCCGAGGAGTGGCGGCAGGCCGGCCAGCCGGCCAGGGCGCTCGAATGCTTCCAGCGGGCGCTGGACGACGGCGGCGAGGTGGGCGTCGACCCCAGGGCCGGCATCGCCGACACCCTGTTCGAGCTCGACCGTCCCGACGAGGCCCGCGAGCTGGTCGACTCCATCAAGGCCGGCGGGCAGGTCGACCCGAGCACCGCGCTCAACGTCGCCGAGACCCTGCTGGCCTACGGCGACCCGCGCGCCGCCCACGAGTGGGCGACCGACGGCATCCTGGCCGGTGAGGGCCCTGCGGGCATCCGCGACGCGCTCCTTCGCACCCGCTATCGCATCCGCGTCGATCTCGGCCTGCCCGAGGACGACCTCGACGCCCTGCTCGACGTCTCCCGCTGACCGTCTCCGCCTGAGCGTCCCTCCGCTGACCGTCCCCGCTGACCGTCTCCGGCCAGGCCGCGGCGTGAAGGCCGCGCGGGCCGTGACTCCCAGGCGCCACGGCCCGCGCGGTGCGGGCAGATCCCTCAGGTACGGCTCGCCGGTGAGCGCGCCGCCCGCCGCACGGGGGCGTCTTCGGGCGGCGCGAGCCGGCGTCCGGGTCAGCCGGCGCGCGGCTCGTCGATCGTCGTGTCGACGGTGAGCGTCCTGCCGAGCTCGACGTCCAGCCCGTGCGAGCTGTGCGCGGACACCCGGGCGGGAAGGAGCGCCGGCTCGACGGGCATGAGCGGCTCAGGGGCGGTGGGCTCGTCGGAGGCGTACCCGCCGCGGCGCATGGGCAGGTCGCCCGGCCGCGGCAGCCCCGGAACCGACGCCGCCCACCCGCGGATGGCCCGGTACACCAGCGCGCTCCTGCCGAAGGGGGACCAGCCGGTGGCGCGGGCGATCGCGGGCAGGTCGTGCAGGCCGATCACCGCGGCGGTGCGGGACGGCAGGCCCCGGCTGCGGCCGATGTGCTCGAAGCCGATGATCAGGTCGTCCCTGTCGTGCCGGGCGGCGAGGGAGGAGACGGCCGCCTGCGGCACGGCCACGGCGTCCACGGCCTCGCAGGCTGCGGACGTGGCGCCCTGCGAGCGCAGGACGGCCACGGCGCTCTCCTCGCAGGACGTGGCGGCCGAGGCGCTGCCCGTCCCCAGCAGGCCCGCGCCCGCCGCGACCGCGGCCACCGCGAGGATCCCCCGGATACTGATCGAACTGAGCATGAAGACTCCCTGACTACCTTTTCGTGCTTGGACGAGCACTTAACGTAGCCAGGGAGTCCCCCGCCGGGCGGGTCGTTGACCCGATGCTGGTGGATTCCTTACCGAGACGCCCGCACGGTCAGGGTGTCGCCGGCGGCGTCCAGATCGACGATCACCTCGTCCCCGTCGTGGATCTCGCCGGACAGCAGGCTCTTGGCCAGCTTGTCGCCGATCGCCGACTGGACCAGCCGCCGCAGCGGCCGGGCGCCGTACAGCGGGTCGTACCCGGTGAGCGCCAGCCAGTCGCGGGCGGCCGGGGTGACGGTCAGCGTCAGCAGGCGGTCCGACAGGCGGCGCGCCAGCCGGGCGACCTGCAGGTCGACGATCTGCGACAGCTCCTCCGAGCCGAGCGCGTCGAACAGGATCACATCGTCCAGCCGGTTGAGGAACTCCGGCTTGAACGAGCCCCGCACCGCCGCCATGACCTTGTCGCGCTTGGCCTCGGCTTCGAGCGCCGGGTCGACCAGGTACTGCGAGCCGATGTTGGAGGTCAGGATCAGGATCGTGTTGCGGAAGTCGACCGTGCGTCCCTGGCCGTCGGTCAGCCGCCCGTCGTCGAGCACCTGGAGCAGGATGTCGAAGACCTCGGGGTGGGCCTTCTCGATCTCGTCCAGCAGCACCACCGTGTACGGCCGCCGCCGCACGGCCTCGGTGAGCTGGCCGCCCTCCTCGTAGCCGACGTACCCGGGCGGGGCGCCGACCAGGCGGGCGACGCTGTGCTTCTCGCCGTACTCGCTCATGTCGATGCGGGTCATGGCGCGCTCGTCGTCGAACAGGAACTCCGCCAGCGCCTTGGCCAGCTCGGTCTTGCCCACGCCGGTCGGGCCCAGGAACAGGAAAGACCCGGTCGGCCGGTCGGGGTCGGCGACCCCGGCCCGCGCCCGGCGCACGGCGTCCGACACCGCCTGCACGGCCTCACGCTGGCCGACGAGCCTGCGCCCGAGCTCCTCCTCCATGCGCAGCAGCTTGGCGGTCTCGCCCTCCAGCAGGCGCCCGGCGGGGATGCCGGTCCAGGAGGAGATCACCTGCGCGATGTCGTCGGCGCCGACCTCCTCCTTGACCATCGCGTCCTCGGGCTGGGCCAGCGCGCCGGCCTCCTCGACCTCCTTCTCCAGGCGCGGCACGTCGCCGTACATCAGCCGGGAGGCCGCCTCGAAGTCGCCGTCGCGCTGGGCGCGCTCGGCGGCCGAGCGGGCCTCGTCGAGCTGCTTCTTCAGCTCGCCGACCCGGTTGAGCCCGGCCTTCTCCTTCTGCCAGCGCACGACCAGGGCGTCGAGCTCCTCCTGGCGGTCGCCGAGCTCCTTGTGCAGCTTGTCCAGGCGCTGGGCGCTCGCCTCGTCGGTCTCCTTGGCGAGGGCCAGCTCCTCCATCTTCAGCCGGTCGACGGCGCGCTGAAGCTCGTCGATCTCCACCGGGCGCGAGTCGATCTCCATGCGCAGGCGGCTGGCGGCCTCGTCGACCAGGTCGATCGCCTTGTCGGGCAGGAAGCGGGCGGTGATGTAGCGGTCGGAGAGCGTGGCCGCGGCCACCAGGGCGCCGTCGGAGATCTGCACCTTGTGGTGGGCCTCGTAGCGGCCCTTGAGCCCGCGCAGGATCGCGATGGTGTCCTCGACCGACGGCTCGCCGACGAAGATCTGCTGGAAACGGCGCTCCAGCGCCGGGTCCTTCTCGATGCGCTCGCGGTACTCGTCCAGGGTGGTCGCGCCGATCATGCGCAGCTCGCCCCTGGCCAGCATGGGCTTGAGCATGTTGCCGGCGTCCATCGCGCCCTCGGCCGCGCCCGCGCCGACCATCGTGTGCAGCTCGTCGATGAAGGTGACGACCTGGCCGTCGCTCTCCTTGATCTCGGTGAGGACGGCCTTGAGCCGCTCCTCGAACTCGCCGCGGAACTTGGCGCCCGCCACCATCGCGCCGAGGTCCAGGGACACCAGGCGCTTGCCGCGCAGGCTCTCGGGGACGTCTCCGGCGACGATGCGCTGCGCCAGCCCGTCCACGACGGCGGTCTTGCCGACGCCGGGCTCGCCGATGAGCACCGGGTTGTTCTTGGTGCGGCGGCTGAGCACCTGCACGACGCGGCGGATCTCGTTGTCCCGGCCGATCACCGGGTCGAGCTTGCCCGCGCGGGCCAGCTCGGTGAGGTCGACGCCGTACTTCTCCAGCGCGCGGTAGGTGTCCTCGGGGCTCTCGCTGGTGACCCGGGCGTGCCCGCGGACCTTCTCGAAGGCCTCCAGCAGGGCGTTCGGCGTGGCGCCCTGCGCCTTGAGCAGCTCGGCGACGCGCCCGCCGTCGGCGGCCAGGCCGACCAGCAGGTGCTCGGTCGACACGTACTCGTCCTCGAGCTGCTTGGCACGGGCCGCGGCCGTGTTCAGCGCCACCAGGAGCTGGCGGGAGGACGACGGCGCGCTCACCGTCGAGCCCTGGGCCTTCGGGATCTGCTCCAGCTGCCGCTCGGCCTCGGTGCGCAGCCGCTTCCAGTCGGCCCCGACGGCCTCCAGCAGGTGGACGGCCGTGCCGTCGGTCTGGGAGAGCAGGGCGGTGAACAGATGGGCCGGAGCGACCTCCGGGTGGCCTTCGGCGGCGGCCCGCCGGACGGCGGCCGACAGGGCGTCCTGGCTCTTACGCGTGAGCTTGTAGTCCATGCCTACCTTGCCTTTCTCGCATGGCGGATCGCCCGGCGCTCGCCGGCCGCGGCGGTGCTGCCTCGCTCCGCGCGGTGCTGCGTCGCTCCGCTATAGGTGCGCCACCGTCCAGGGCGCCGATGTGGCGCGGTGCCCGTGGGGTGGAGGAGATGTCGTCGCGCGGCCCGGGAGGGTGCTCTCACCGGGACCGCCGCGGCCGTGCGCTCTCCCGCTCACGCGGGAGGAAGCTGGTACTGGATCAGGGCGCGGATCATCGCCATCTCGCTCCTGAGACGGCCGAGCTCCTCGCGCATGCGGAGGTTCTCGGTCTCCAGGGCGAGGATGCGCTTGATGCCCGCGAGGTTGATGCCCTCCTCCTGGGACAGCCGCTGCACCTCGCGGAGCATCACGATGTCCCGGGTGGAGTACAGGCGGCCCCGCCCCGCCGTCCGGCCGGGACTGACCAGGCCGAGACGGTCGTACTGCCGGAGCGTCTGCGGGTGCAGCCCGGAAAGCTGAGCGGCCACCGAGATGACGTACACCGGAGTGTCGTCGGACAGGTCGAAGTAGTTGGCGTCCATCGGCGTCGCCTCCTTTCGGGGCTACTCGGTTCTCGCCTGTCTGAGCAGCTCGGCGCGGGGGTCCACGCCGTCGGAGACCGCGCGGAACTCCTCCAGCGCGTTTCTCTCCTTGTCGTCGAGGCGCTGGGGCACCACCACCTCGACAGTGGCCAGCAGATCACCCTTGGTGCCGTCCTTGCGGGTGACACCCCGGCCGCGCACGCGGAACGTGCGGCCGTTCGGGGTGCCCTCGGGGATGCGCAGGGTCACCGGCATGCCCTGGAGCACCGGCACCTTGATCTCGGCGCCGAGCGCCGCCTCGGCGAACGTCACCGGGACGGTGATGGTCAGGTTGTCGCCCGACCGGCCGAAGATGGCGTGCGGTTTCACGTGAATCTGGACGTAAAGATCGCCGGCCGGGCCGCCGTTCTCGCCGGGCGCGCCCTTGCCCTTGAGGCGGATGCGCTGGCCGTCGGCCACCCCGGCGGGGATGCGCGCCTGGAGGGTGCGGGTGCTCTTGCCGCGGCCGCTGCCCTCGCACACGGGGCAGGGGTCGTCGACCAGCAGGCCGCGGCCCTTGCAGTCGCGGCACGGCTCGGAGAAGGCGAAGTTGCCGAGGTTGCGGCTGGCGGCGCCGGTGCCCTCACAGGTCGGGCAGACCCGCGGGGTCGTGCCGGCCTTGGCGCCGGTGCCGGTGCAGGCCGGGCACGCCGAGGAGCTGGTGAGCCGCAGGGCCACCGTGGTGCCGTCCACCGACTCCATGAACGACAGGGTGACCTCGGACTCGATGTCCTGCCCGCGGCGGGGACGGCTCGTGGTGGTGGTGGAGGTGCGCCCGCCACGGTTGAACAGACCGCCGAACAGGTCGCCGATGCGCTCACCCGTGCCGCCGCCCTGCGCCGTGCCTCCGAAGAGGTCGCCGAACTCGAACGGGAACCCGCCGCCGCCGCGGGGGGCGCCGCCCCCCGCGTATCCGCCGAGACCGGACCCGAACAGCGTGCGCGCCTCGTCGTACTCCTTGCGGCGCTTGCTGTCGGACAGGACGTCGTAGGCCTCCGAGACCTGCTTGAACTTGGCCTCGGTCTCGGTGTTGCCCTGGTTGGCGTCCGGGTGGTACTTCCTGGCCAGTCTCCGGTACGCCTTCTTGATCTCTTCGGCGGTGGCGGTCTTCGACACACCAAGGACGGCGTAGTAGTCCTTCTCCAGGTAGTCCTTGGTGCTCATCTATCGCTTCCTTCGTGACCCAAAGGGATGATCGCTCAATTGTCCTCGGACTCGGCCGCCGCCGCGCCCGCTCCGTCCGTTTCGGAGGAGGTGCGCTCGGAGGACTCGGGCTCCTCCGGCTCGGCGACGGCCACCCTCGCCGGGCGCAGGACGCGCTCGCCGATGCGGTAGCCGGGCTGGAGGATCTCCACGCAGGTCGGCTCGGTGACCTCGGCCGAGTAGCTGTGCAGGAGCGCCTCGTGCACGGTCGGGTCGAACGGGTCGCCCTTGACGCCGTAGGTCGAGAGCCCGAGCTTGCCGACGGCGCTCTCGAGCGCCTCGCTCACCTTGGCGAAGCCGCCGGTGAGCTCGCCGTGGTCGCGGGCCCTGCCGATGTCGTCGAGCACGGGCAGCATCTCGGTGAGCACGCTGGCCACCGCCTGCTCGCGGACCGTCACCCGGTCGCGCTCGACGCGCTTGCGGTAGTTGGAGTACTCGGCCTGGAGCCGCTGGAGGTCGGCCGTGCGCTCGGCGAGCTGCGCGGCCGCGCCCGCGTCCTGCGGGGCCGCCGCCTCGGGCGAGGCGGGGGAGGGCGTGTCGGCCGCCTTCCCCGCCCCCTGGCGCACCTCCCCCGTCTCGGGGTCGATGCGCCGGTTGTCGCGGATCACCAGGCCTTCGTGCTCGCTCCCAGAGTTCGGGGACGTCACGCGGCACCGCCCTCCCGCTTCGGCTCGTCGTCGACGATCTCGGCCTCGACGACGTCGTCGTCGGCCTTGGCGCCGCCGTCGGCGGCACCGGTGGCGCCGGCCCCGGGGGCCCCGCCCTCGGCGCCCTGCGACTGGGCGTAGATCGCCGACCCCATCTTCTGGCTGACGGTGGCGAGCTTCTCTGCGGCGGCGCGGATGGCGGCGGAGTCGCTGCCCTCCAGCGTCTTCTTCAGTTCGCTCAGCGCCTCCTCGACCTCGGTCTTGACCTCGGCCGGGACCTTCTCGTCGTTCTCGCGCAGGAACTTCTCGGTCTGGTAGGCCAGGCCGTCGGCGTTGTTGCGCGTCTCGGCGTCCTCGCGGCGCTTCTTGTCCTCCTCGGCGTAGGACTCGGCCTCGCGCATCATGCGCTCGATGTCGTCCTTCGGCAGCGCCGAGCCGCCGGTGATCGTCATCGACTGCTCCTTGCCGGTGCCGAGGTCCTTGGCGGAGACGTTGACGATGCCGTTGGCGTCGATGTCGAAGGTGACCTCGATCTGCGGGATGCCGCGCGGCGCCGGGGCGATGCCGGTCAGCTCGAAGGTGGCCAGCTTCTTGTTGTAGGCCGCGATCTCGCGCTCACCCTGGAAGACCTGGATCTGCACCGACGGCTGGTTGTCCTCGGCCGTGGTGAAGACCTCCGACCGCTTGGTCGGGATCGTGGTGTTCCGCTCGATGATCTTGGTGAAGATGCCGCCCTTGGTCTCGATGCCCAGGCTCAGCGGGGTCACGTCCAGCAGCAGGACGTCCTTGACCTCGCCCTTGAGCACGCCGGCCTGGAGGGCGGCGCCGATGGCGACGACCTCGTCGGGGTTGACGCCCTTGTTGGGCTCCTTGCCGCCGGTGAGCTCCTTGACCAGGTCGCTGACGGCGGGCATGCGGGTGGAGCCGCCGACGAGCACCACGTGGGCGATGTCGGAGACCTTGATGCCGGCGTCCTTGATGACCTGGTGGAACGGGCCCTTGCAGCGCTCGAGGAGGTCGGCGGTGATGCGCTGGAACTCCGAGCGGGTGAGCTTCTCCTCCAGGTGGAGGGGGCCCTCGGCCGAGGCGGTGATGTAGGGCAGGTTGATCGAGGTCTCGGTCTGCGACGACAGCTCGATCTTGGCCTTCTCGGCGGCCTCGCGCAGGCGCTGGAGCGCCATCTTGTCCTTGGACAGGTCGACGCCGTGGGCGTTCTTGAAGCGGGTCACCAACTCGTCGACGACGCGCTGGTCCCAGTCGTCGCCGCCCAGGTGGTTGTCACCGCTGGTCGCCTTGACCTCGACGAAGCCGTGGCCGTCCTCCTGGCCGACGTCGAGCAGGGACACGTCGAAGGTGCCGCCGCCGAGGTCGAAGACCAGGATGGTCTGGTCCTTGTCCTTGTCGAGCCCGTACGCCAGAGCGGCGGAGGTGGGCTCGTTGATGATGCGCAGGACGTTGAGGCCCGCGATCGTGCCGGCCTCCTTGGTGGCCTGCCGCTGCGAGTCGTTGAAGTACGCGGGAACGGTGATCACCGCGTCGGTGATCTTCTCGCCGAGGTAGGCCTCGGCGTCGGTCTTGAGCTTCTGCAGGACGAAGGCGCTGATCTGCTGCGGGGAGAACTTCTTGCCGTCGATCTCGACGGACCAGTCGGAGCCCATCTCACGCTTGACCGAGCGGATGGTCCGGTCGACGTTGGTGACGGCTTGCCGCTTTGCCACCTCGCCGACGAGGACCTCTCCGTTCTTGGCGAAGGCCACGACCGACGGAGTCGTGCGCGAGCCCTGCGCGTTGGCGATGACGGTGGGCTCACCGCCCTCGAGGATCGAGACGACGGAGTTGGTCGTCCCAAGGTCGATACCTACCGCACGTGCCATGAGTACGTCCTTGTAGTCAAAGTTGAGTCCGTATGACTCAATCGTAATCCCGCTCGACCCTTTGTCAAGCGAGTTGAGTCTGCTGGGCTCAACCCTACGCGCCCCCTCACCTATTCCGCGCACACGGGGGCTCAGGAACGCGGACTTCTCGGACACGCTCCGGCCCGTCCCCGCCTTTTCCGGGTCTGCTGGGGAGTGATCAGCCCTTGGCGCCGTCGACGATCTCGCGGTGGCCGAGGGGCTTCTTCAGCTTGACGGTCGTGGATTTCTGGACCGCGATCTCGATGCACGCCGTGTTCTCGGCGCCGCGCGCCTGACCCTCGTACAGGGTGATCGTCACGCGCTTCGCCGTCTCGCGCACGCCGACCCGGTCGAGCACCGAGCAGGGCTCCACGCCCGACCACCAGATCACGGTGAGCCGGCGTCCGTCCCGGGAGGGGCGCACCTTCTCCCAGCGGACCTTGCGCGGGTGCACCGTCGGGCCCTTGGGGCGCGTAGGGGAGGGCCCGGCCGCCGGGGCGGCCGGCGTGGTCACCTGCGCCGTGCCGGCCGGCGCCGACACGGCGTCGTCGGGGGACCCGCTCGCGCCGGTCGTGGGCGCCGGCGCGCCGCCGCACGCCGCCGCCAGGAACAGCCCCGCCGCCGCCAATGTGGTCCTCATCGTCCGCATACCCCTTCGACGTACTGGATCTCCCCGCGGTTCGGGCCGCGCATGCCCCCGTCTCGACGCGCACGTCGAGGCGGGACGCGAAAGGACCCCCGGCCTGGGTGGCCGGGGGTCCTTCCGTTGGGGGGCTTCTGTGGTGCCTGCGGGTCAGCGCTCGCCGGGGGCCCAGTCGTCGTCGGCCGAGGTCGGCGCGGACCGCAGGGTCGTGGCCGCCGCCGGCGGGACCGGGTCGGGGAACGGCGCGCAGTGCGCGTCGGGGCCGGGCAGGCTCGCCGGCAGCGTGCCGTCGGTCAGGTACGCCTTCCAGATGTCGTCGATGCAGGCGTTGCCCCGGCCGGTGAGGCCGTGGTTGCCGCCGCCGTCCATGACGACCAGGCGCGAGGACGGGAAGCGCTTGTGCATCTCGACGCCGCCCTGGTACGGGGTGGCGGCGTCCTTGGTGTCCTGGAAGAACAGGGCGTTCTTGATGGCGCGGCCGTCGATGCGCGCCGGGTGGCCGCCGCGCACGGGCCACGACTGGCACTGCGCGTTGTACCAGGCGTTGCCCCAGGTCAGGAACGGAGCGGTGCGGTAGGACTCCCACCAGTCGCGGTGCCAGGTGCCCCAGTCGCGCGGCCAGCGGGCGTCGCTGCACTCCACGGCCGAGTAGACCGCGAAGCCGTTGTCGTCGCCGCTGCTGTCGCCGTAGGTGCCGTACGCCGCCACCAGCGGGGCGGTGTCACCGGCCACGTACTTGGACAGGGCGTTGGCCAGCAGCGGCCAGCGGCTCTTGAGGTAGCCGCCCGCGAGGTAGGTGTCGTCGAGCTCGTCCGGGCCGACCCTGCCCTCGGCGGGGGTGGCCTTGAGCTTGGCGCGGGTGGCGTAGAACGCCTTCTCCACGTCGGCGCCGTTCGTGCCGAGGTGGTAGGTGGCGTCGTACTTGGCGATCCAGGCGAAGAAGTCCTTGGCGCGGGCCTCGAAGGCGTGGTTCTGGTCGATGTTGGCGTCGTACCAGACCCGCTCGGGGTTGACGATGCTGTCCAGCACCAGGCGGCGCACCTTGGACGGGAACAGGGTGGCGTAGGTGGCGCCCAGGTAGGTGCCGTAGGAGTAGCCGACGTAGCTGATCTGCTTCTGGCCGAGGGCCTTGCGGATCTCGTCCATGTCCTTGGCGGCGTCCACCGTGGTCATGTGCCTCAGCAGCTCGCCGTGGGCGGCGTCACAGGCCTTGGAGTAGCCCTGCATCCGCTTCACCCACGCGGCCTCCTCGGCGAAGGTGGAGGGGATGTAGTCGGGGCGCACCGGGTCGAAGAAGTGCGGGTCGCAGCTCAGCGCCGGCTCGCTGGCGCCGACGCCGCGCGGGTCGAAGCCGATCAGGTCGTACTGCGCGGCCAGGGCGGCGCCGAGGCGGGTCTGCATCACGACGGGGTAAGCCCGGCCGCTGCCGCCGGGACCGCCGGGGTTGAACAGGATCGCGCCCTGGTAGTGGGCGGTGTCGGTCGCCTTCTTGCGGGTGACGGCGATCTTGACGGTCCTGCTCCACGGGCGGGAGTAGTCGAGCGGCACGGCGACCGTGGCGCACTCGATGCCTTCGGGCAGGTCCGCGCACTGTGCCCACTGGGGGGCGGGAGTCGTGTGGTCGGGCGCCTGCTGCGTCCCGGCCGTCGCGGGAGACGCGATCAGCGCTCCGCTCAGACCCAGGCCGGCTGTGGCCAGCGCTATGAGGATCTTCTTCAACGATCTACCCCTTCGACGCCGGCGGCTCCATCGTTGGAACCGACTTATGGCACCTTCGGGTAGATCATGCGTATAAAACGGTTATAAGACGACGGCTGTTTTCAGTTGGTTGTCAAACCGCAACATGCGGTCGCCTCCGGTGATCGGCGCCTGAACCGCCGTAGGGTGGGGAGGTCTTCCCCCATCAGCCGTCCAGTCGTCGTGCCGGGAAGGGTGCCGATGGTTTTGCGCCAGGTTCTGCTTGCTGCCTCGGGCAGCGACCGCGTGGAGAGCGTCGTCAGGAACGCCGGGGTCGTCCGGGCGCTGACAGGCCGCTACGTGGCCGGGGACGGCCCCGAGGACGCCGCCTCGGTGGCGGCGGGGCTGGTCGCCGACGGCCTGCTGGTGACGCTGGACCATCTGGACGGGCGGGCGCGCGACTCCGGACGGGCCGCCCGCGCGGTCGAAGACCGGCTCACCCTGCTCGACGCGCTCGCCCGCCGCGGCGTCGCCAAGGGCGCCGACCTGTCGCTGCGGCTGTCGTCCCTCGGGCTCGGCCTCGACGACGACCTGGCACGCCGCAACGCCTCACGGGTCTGCCAGGCCGCCCTCGACGTGGGCGCCACGGTGACGGTCGAGGCCGAGGAGCCGGCGATGGCGGAGGCCGCGCTGCGCGTCCACGCGGCGCTGTTCGACGAGCACCCCGCCACCGGCGTCACCGTCCTGGCCTCCCTGCGCCGCGCCGAGGAGCACTGCCGCGGGCTCGCCGCCGGCCGCGTCCGGCTTCGCCGGGGTCACGCCGACGGCCCCGTCGCCGTCACCCACCGCGACGCCGCCGCCGTCGACCGCTCGTACGTGCGCTGCCTGAAGGCCCTCATGGCCGGCGAGGGCCGGCCGGTGGTCGCCACCCACGACCGGCGGCTCATCGAGGTCGCCTCGGCGCTCGCCGTGCTGAACGAGCGCGAGGGCGTCGAGTACGAGATGTCCTACGGCGTGCGGCCGGCCGAGCAGGCGCGGCTCGCCGCCCTCGGCACCCGCGTGCGCGTGCGCGTCCCCTACGGCGCCGACTGGTACCCGCACCTGGCCCGCCATCTGGCCCGCCGCCCGGCGAACCTCGCCCTGCTGGCCCGGTCCCTGGGACGGCGGCGACCGCGCGGGAGTCGGTAGGCTTCGAGCGTTCCCCGACTCCTACACGAGGTGCGCTGAGATGATCGCGATTCTCGGAACCGGCAAGATGGGCGAAGCCCTGCTGTCAGGGCTGCTGCGCGCCGGCGTCAAGCGGGACGAGATCGTGGCGACCGCCCGGCGCGAGGAGCGCGCCCAGGCGTTGCGCGAGCGCCACGGCGTGCGGGTCGTGTCCAACAGCGAGGCCGCCAAGATCGGCGAGACGCTGATCCTGGCGGTCAAGCCGCAGGACATGGCGGCCCTGCTCACCGAGATCGCCCCGCACGTCCCGGCCGGCAAGCTCGTGGTCACGGTGGCGGCCGGCATCACGACCTCCTTCGTCGAGTCGCGCCTCGGCGACGAGGTCCCGGTCGTGCGCGTGATGTCCAACACCCCGGTGCTGGTCGACGAGGCCATGAGCGTCATCTCGGCCGGCGCCCACGCCGCCGAGACGCACCTGCGGCACGCCGAGGACCTGCTGTCGCCGGTCGGCAAGGTGCTGCGCATCCCCGAGTCGCAGCAGGACGCCGCGACCGCGCTGTCCGGCAGCGGCCCGGCCTACTTCTTCTACCTGGTCGAGGCCATGGTGGACGCCGGCATCCTGCTCGGCATGCCCCGGGCGGCGGCGCTGGACATGGTCACCCAGTCGATCGTCGGCGCGGCCATCATGCTGCGCGACTCCGGAGAGCACCCGGTGATCCTGCGCGAGGCGGTCACCTCGCCCGGCGGCACCACCATCGCGGCCATCGCCGAACTCGAGCGCCACAGCGTCCGGGCGGCCTTCCTGGCGGCCATCGAGGCCGCCCGCGACCGCAGCCGCCAGCTCGCGGCCGGCTGACCCCGTCGCGGGCGCCGGGCGCCTCGCGCGCCCCGCCGCCCGCGCGGGCCGGTCGTCCCGGGCCGGTCCTTTTCGGTTCGGCCGCTCACACGCCGGCCGCTCACACGCCGGTCGCTCCGGCCCGGTCCTCTCCGGGGAGAGGTTCCCGGGTCAGTCGTTCTCGGGGACCAGCCGGAGGAACTCCTCGAAGGAGATGCGGCCGTCGCCGTCGGCGTCGGCCTCCCGCTCCAGCGCGCCCAGCGCCTCGGCGGGCAGGTGCGGGAAGTGCTGGAGGTACTCGGCGTCGGTGATGAACCCGTCGCCGTCGCTGTCGATGGACGCGAACCGCTCTTTGAGCCGGGCCCACCGGGGGTCCGCGGGTGTCGCCGTCAAGAGATCTGCCTCCGGGGCGAGAAGTTACCTGGTACGGCGAACACCCTAGTTCCGACATTCCGCCAATACGACTATGGACCACCCGCAAACCGTCGTGAGGCCCCATGGCGGGGGGCGGCGTAACCGTTAGGAAAGTTTGCTAATAGAGTGCCCGTGGCCGGTGGAAGGGGCGGCGGGCATGGGGGCACGATGACGGCGGCTGTGGACGGACGGCCCGCCGGGCCCGCGGTGTGGACGCGCGATTTCCGGCTGTTCTTCACCGCGAGGTCGGTCTCGATGCTGGGCACGGCCATGGTGCCGGTCGCGATGGCGCTCGGCGTCCTGCGGGCCGGGTACGGGGCGAGCGGCATCGGCTACACGCTGGCCGCCTCGACGGTGCCGATGGCCGCGCTGGTGCTGTTCGGCGGGGTCTTCGCCGACCGCTTCACCCCGCGCCGCATGATGGTCGGCGCCGACCTCGCGCGCCTTGTGTCCCAGACCGTCACGGCGGTGCTCTTCCTCACCGGCACCCCCGCGTTGTGGCAGCTCATGGCCATCTCGGCGGTCAACGGCATCGCCGCCGCCATGTTCCAGCCGGGACTGGCGAGCCTGGTGCCGCGCATCGCCAGGGACGTCCAGCGCGCGGTGGCCACCCAGCGCACCTCCGAGTCGCTCATGCTCCTCATCGGCCCCTCGGTCGCCGGCCTGCTGGTCGCCTTCGCGGAGGTCGGCGTGGTCTTCCTGATCGACGCCGCCGGCTTCGGCGTCAGCGCGCTCTGCCTGGCCCTGCTGCGGCTGCGCGGGGCTCCCCCCGCGGCCCGGGAGGGGACGGTCTTCGGCAACCTCAAGGAGGGATGGCGGGAGTTCCGCTCCCGCACATGGATGTGGGGGGTGATCCTCGTCTGGGCGGTGATGGGCATCGCGGTCTTCGGGCCGGTGACCCCGCTCGGCGCCCTTCTCGTGAGCCAGGCCTACGACGCCACCGGCTTCGGCTTCGTCACCTCCGCCTACGGCGCCGGCACCATCATGGGCGGCGTCATAGCCATGCGCCTCAAACCCGCCCGGCCGCTGGCCGCCGGCGCGACGGCGCTGTTCCTGCTCGCCCTCCAGCCCCTGTCGATCACGCTCGGTCTCCCGCTGCCGGTGATGGCCGCCTGCCACCTCCTCGCAGGCACGGGGTCGGCCTTCTGGGGCGTCATGTGGATGACCAGCGTCCAGACGCAGGTGGCGCCGGAGGTGCTGAACCGCGTCCACGCCTACGAGGTGGCCGGCTCGGTCATGGCGATCCCGGTCGGCCAGGCCCTCAGCGGGCCGGCGGCCTCGGTGCTCGGCGCGGGCCAGGTGCTCACGATCTCCTCGGTCGTCGCCGCCTGCGGGTGCGTCCTGCTGCTGTCGGTGCCGGCGATCCGGCGCCTGCGCCGCGTCCCCGAAACCGCCTGAGCGGCTCCCGCAGACCCGTCTGAGCGGCTCCCGCAGACCCGCTTGAGCGGCTCCCGCAGACCCGCTTGAGCGGCTCCTCAGACCGCCTGAGCGGCCCGGGCCCGCCGGGTGCGGTTCCGGTCCTGCGTGAGCGGCAGCGGGGGCGCCTCGGCGGTACTCGGGCCCGCATGGCCGGTCCCGGGCCCGCCGATACCGCCCGTCCCGGTCGGCGCGGGGGCCCAAGCCGGGCCGGGGATCTCCCTCCTACGATGGGCCGGGTGACGATCCGTCGCGGTATCCCCCCGCTTCTCATCGGTCTCACCCTGCTCGTGTCGGCCTGCACCCAGGACGAGACGCCCAAGGCGCAGATCGGCGAGGTCCGGCGCGCCCCCGTCAGCGAGGTCGTCGAGGCCCCCGGCACCGTCGGCGCCCGCGCCACGGCCATCCTGCGATCCCCGGCGGCCGGCACGGTCGCGAAGCTGTACGTCCGCGACGGCGACACGGTGGACAAGGGGGAGATCCTCGCCCGCATCAGCTCCCCGCAGGCGAAGGACCAGCTCGACCAGGCGCGCCGCGCCGAACGGCAGGCGTCCAGGCCGGTGCGGCTCGGCGGCGCGGCGCCGGCCCCGAGCATCCGGCTCGCCGGTCCGAACCTCACCGCCCCCCTCGACCGCGAGGTGGCGCGCGGGTTCGCCAGAGCCCGCGCCGCGGCCGGGAAGATCCAGGACAGGCGGGTGCGCGCGCAGCTCCTGGCCGCCGTCGCCGCCGCCGAGACCCAGCATCGCGCCCAGCGCGCGGCGCTCGACCAGATCACCCAGAGCCTCACCCGGTCGGTCAACCAGACGCTCTCCCAGGTCAGCGGCCAGATCGGCACGGGGCTCGGCGGGCTCGCCGCGTCGATGTCCTCGCTCCAAGCGGCGTCCAGGAGCCAGGCGAGGGCCGCGGTGAAGGTGGCGGGCGCGACGGTGAAGGGCCTGACGATCAAGGCGCCCTTCGACGGGGTGGTCACGCTGGGCGGGCCGTCCGGCGGCGGCGCCTCCGGCCTCGGCTCCCTGCTCGGCCAACTCCCGGCGGGCCTGTCCGGCCAGGCCGGAGCCGCCGTGCGCGCGTCCGGCGGCGGCGCGGCGGCCGCGGGCTCCGCGGGCGCGATCGCCGCCGGGGTGCCGGTCGCGGCGGGCGACGCCATCGCCACCGTGACCGACGTCTCGCGGCTGACGCTGTCCGCCGACGTGGACGAGACCGACGTGCTCCTGATCACCCGCGGCGTGAAGGCGGAAGCCGAACTGGACGCCGTCTCCGGGGCCACCTACCGGGCGAAGGTCGCAGGCGTGGGCGTGACGCCCAAGGAGGGCACCACCGGCGGGGTGAGCTACCCCGTGCGGCTCACCCTCGGCGAGGGCGTCTACGACGACGGCGGGCAGGCGCCACCCCCCAAACCGGGCATGAGCGCCGTCGTCCGGCTGACCGTGCGCGAGTCGCCCGACGCGGTGGCGGTGCCCGCGGCGAGCGTCGTCACCAGCGGCAGGGACACCGTGGTGTGGGTCGTGCGCGCCGACGGCACGGCGGAGCGCAGGGTGGTCAAGCTGGGCGCCCAGGGCGACGCCCTGGTCGAGGTGGCCCGGGGCCTGACGCCGGGGGAGCGGGTCGTCGTCAAGGGCGCCGACACCGTGCGGCAGGACCAGAAGCTCACATGACGGCCGCGGGCCGGCCGCGGCCGGAGGACCGGCGGGCGCGGGACGCCGCGACGCCGGCCCTCGCCTTCGAGGCCGTCGACCTCACCCGCTCCTACAAGCTGGAGGGGGTGTCGGCGGACGCGCTGCGCGGGGTGAGCCTGCGCATCGACCACGGCGAGTTCGTCGCCATCGTCGGCCCGTCCGGATCGGGCAAGTCGACGCTCATGCACCTGCTCGGCTGCCTGGACCGGCCCACCTCGGGCAGGTTGCGGGTGGACGGGGTGGAGGTGTCCACGCTGGACGACACCGGCCTCGCCGAGCTGCGCAACCAGGCCGTGGGCTTCGTGTTCCAGTCCTTCCACCTGCTCGGGCGCACCTCCGCGCTGGAGAACGTGGCCCTGCCCCTGGTGTACCGGGGGGTGGGCCGGGCCGAGCGCAGGGAGCGGGCCAGGCGGGCGTTGTCGGCCGTGGGGCTCGCGCACCGCCTGGACCATCGGCCCTCCCAGATGTCCGGCGGCGAGCAGCAGCGGGTGGCCATCGCCCGCGCCCTCGTGGGCGATCCCAAGGTGGTGCTGGCGGACGAGCCGACCGGGAACCTCGACTCCCGCAACGGCCGGGAGGTGATGGGCATCCTGGCCGACCTGAACTCCGAGCGGGGGGTGGCGGTGGTGCTGGTCACCCACGAGCGCGAGGTGGCCGACCTCGCCCGCCGCCGCGTCCACGTCCGCGACGGCGTCATCGAACGCGACGAACGGGACGCCCCGGCGGCGCCGCCCGGGCGCGCCGACCGGGACGGGGGGCCGGCTCGCCCTGAGGGCCCGGTTCGCGGGGGCGGCCCGGCCGCCGGGGACGGGCCGGTCCGGGGTGATCGGCCGTGAGGAGCGCCGAGGCGCTGCGCATGGCGCTGGAGGCGCTGCGGGTCAACCGGCTGCGCAGCGCGCTGACGATGTTCGGCGTCGTCATCGGCGTGTCGGCCGTGGTGATCCTGGTCGCCATCGGCACCGGCGCCAAGGAGGCGGTCGAGGGGGAGATCGCCGGGCTCGGCAGCAACATCATCCTCGTCGTGCCCGGCCAGGTGGGGCTCGGCGCGGCCCCCACCCAGAGCCGCCTGGACCTCGCCGACGTCGCCTACGTCCGCCGCGTGGTCGGCGACCCCGGCAAGGTCACCGTCGCGGTCAACTCCGGGGAGTCGGTGCGCGTGGGCCGCACCGAGGTCTTCGCCACCATCACCGGCACCGACGAGAACCTGCCGAACATCTTCGAACGCCCGCTGCGCCGGGGCAGGTACCTCAGCGGGACCGACGTGGACACCCGGCGGCGCGTCGCGGTGCTCGGCTCGGAGGTCGGGGCCAAGCTGTTCGGGGACCTCGACCCGATCGGCCGGCAGGTCACCATCGCCGGCGTGCGCTTCCGCGTCATCGGGCTGTACGAGCCGGTGGGCGCGACCTTCGGCGTGGCGCGGGACCAGGAGGTGCACGTCCCGGTCACCACGGCGCAGCGCCTGATCGGCCTGTCGCGGATCAACGGCATCGCGGTCGGGGCCTCCGGCCCGGACGAGATCGAGCCGCTGCGGCAGCGCGTCCTGCGCGGGCTTGAGGGCCGCTACCCGGGCGAGCGGTTCAGCGCGGTCACCCAGACGCAGCTCCTCGGCACCATCGGCAGCGTGCTCGGCATGCTGACCGGCGTCCTGGCCGCCATCGCCGGCATCTCGCTGCTGGTGGGCGGGGTCGGCGTCTCCAACATCATGCTGGTGAGCGTGCGGGAGCGCACGCGCGAGATCGGCCTGCGCAAGGCGCTCGGCGCCCGGCAGCGCGACGTGCTCGGGCAGTTCCTCATCGAGGCGGTGCTGCTCACCACGATCGGCGGCGTCATCGGCATCCTGATCGGCGTGGGCGGCTCCCTGCTGATCCAGGCGGTCTCGCCGGTGCCGGCCGCGATCACCTGGTGGTCGGTGGCGCTGGCGTTCGGGGTCTCGGCGGGCGTCGGGGTCTTCTTCGGCGTCGCGCCCGCCCGCCGCGCGGCGCGGCTCGACCCGGTCATCGCCCTGCGCGCCGAATGAACCGATCCCTCGTGCGGTACGGTCGTTTCATGGGGTGGCGCGGAGAGCTGGTGATCGAATGAGCCGGTCCGTGCGGGTCGTCTGGGACGACAAGCTGATCTCCTACGACTTCGGGCCCGGGCATCCCCTGGCGCCGATCCGCGTCGAGCTGACGATGGCGCTGGCGCGCGACCTCGGGGTGCTGGACAAGGTCGAGATGGTGGGCTGCGCGCCGGCGACCGACGACGAGCTCGCCCTGGTGCACCGGCGCGACTACATCGAGGCGGTCAAGCGCGTCTCGGCGACCGGGCTGCCCGATCTGTCCTGCGGCCTCGGCACGGTCGACAACCCGGCCTTCGCCGGCGTGCACGAGGCGTCCGCGCTGATCACCGGCGCCTCCATCGAGGCGTGCCGGGCGGTGTGGACGGGAGCGGCCGAGCACGCGCTGAACATCGCCGGCGGGCTCCACCACGCGATGCCGGGCGCGGCCAGCGGCTTCTGCGTCTACAACGACCCGGCGGCGGGCATCGCCTGGATGCTGGAGCAGGGCGCGCGCCGCGTCGCCTACGTCGATGTGGACGTCCACCACGGCGACGGCGTCCAGGCGATCTTCTACGACGATCCGCGGGTGCTGACGATCAGCCTGCACGAGAGCCCGCGCACGCTGTTCCCCGGCACCGGCTTCCCCAGCGAGACCGGCGTCGACGGGACGGCCGTCAACCTCGCGCTCCCGGCCGGGTGCGGCGACGCGGGGTGGCTGCGCGCCTTCCACGCGGTCGTCCCGCCGCTGCTGCGCGAGTTCCAGCCCGACGTGCTGTTCAGCCAGCAGGGGTGCGACGGCCACGCGCTGGACCCGCTGGCTCATTTCATGCTCAGCCTGGACTGCCAGCGGCAGGCGTACGCCGCGCTGCACGCTCTGGCGCACGAGACGGCGGGCGGCCGGTGGGTGGCCACCGGCGGCGGAGGGTACGAGCTGGTCCAGGTGGTGCCGCGCGCGTGGAGCCACCTGATCGCCGAGGCGGCCGGGGAGCCGGTCGACCCGCAGACGGTCACTCCTGAGAGCTGGCGCGAGTACGTCGCGCTGCGCACGGGCGAGGTGCCGCCGCTGCACATGACCGACGGCCGCCGGCCCGACTACCACGACTTCTCGGCGGGGTACGACCCGGCGGACCCGGTGGACCGCGCGATCATGGCGACGCGCAAGGCCGTCTTCCCCCTCCACGGCCTCGATCCGATGCCCTGAGCGCGCCCGGTGGCCCGCCCGCGGAGCCGCAGGCGCAGACTAGGCAGAAGGGGCCGTGCCCACTCTCCCCGCCACCGGCTCCCGAAGAAAACGGAATTTCGTCATTTGTCAGATGGTTACGATCGTGTGGGACCTGTCGATCGAGCGCTCCTGGCGATCCGCGCGGTGATCCGTCGTTCCACGGGGTGACCCAGCGCCGTGGTCCTGCCTGGTCGAGCCGCCGGCGTGACGCCGTGGACGCCGGCCGGCCGCTGAGCGCACGGAGATGATCATGCAGACCGCGAGCCCACCCACAAGGAGTGAGCTGACCCAGCACCTGGTGGACACGAAGATCGCCGGGAACATCGCGACCAGCCGGGAGAACAACCTCGACCACTACCGCTCCCTCGCCCTCGGTGACCCGTACTACATGTTCGGCCTCACTTTCGACAACGAGTGGACCTACCGGGACGTGCTCGCGCTCATGGCCAAGTCCGCCGGCGTGATCGACGATCCCGAGCACCGGGCGGGCCAGGACACCATCGACCCCGAGCGCACCATCGACGCCCTCGAAGGGATGGCCGCGCGCATCGCGGCCGCGCTGCGCAAGCCCGACCCGCGCATCATCATCGCCACCGGCCACCCCACCGGGATCATGACGATCCACCTCGCCCTCGCGCGCTTCGCCGCCGCGCGCGGCGCGACCCTGCTCACCCCGGCGGAGGGCCTGATGATCTCCAGCGGCGGCCTGGGCCGCAAGCGCCGCGTCATGTACTTCGACGAGGTGGCCGTGCTGGCAGACGGGGGCGCGCTGGTGCACTCCCACGACCCGGCGCCGATGCAGGCGATGCTCGCCCGGCTCGACGGGGAGCGGCCCGATCTGGTGATCGCCGACCACGGGTGGGCGGGCGCGGCCGGCGAGGCGGGGGTCGAGACGGTCGGATTCGCCGACAGCAACGACCCCGGGCTGTTCGTCGGCGAGGCCGAGGGCAAGATCGCCGTCACCGTGCCGCTGGACGACAATGTGTTCCCCCGGCACTACGCTCCGTTGACCTCGTATCTGATCGCACGGGTCGAGAGTGACCTGTGAGGCGATCGGCACCTATTCCGGTCTGTCCCTAACTTCCGTTTCGCGCGTGTATTGGGTCTGGCGCGTCGACCGTTTGCCAACTTTTTTGTGATCCCAAGCGACTCTAATGGGACACGGTTGGACCGAGTGACAGATCGAGATCAGGGCTCGGCCTGGCTGCTGGCCAGCGACTTCTCCCGTTCTGGTGGCAGGAGTCTCCGATCACTGATGGAATAGGGGGTTTGCGCGATCGGAGTCGCGTTCTACGCTGACAGCAGTACACGTGCGTGAGCAATGGCACCAGTGGGGATAACCCGGAAACACGTGCGGAAGAGGCGTCCGATGGGTGCAGGCGAAAGACCTCTCAGCGAGGTGAAGTTCCTGACGGTGGCAGAGGTCGCCACCGTCATGCGGGTGTCCAAGATGACGGTGTACCGGCTGGTTCACTCAGGCGAGTTACCGGCCATCCGGGTCGGGCGATCCTTCAGGGTGCCCGAGCAGGCGGTGCACGACTACCTCAGGGATGCGTTCATCGAAGCGGGTTGAATGGATCAGTGATGACATCACCGGTCGTTCGCCGAACTCGCTGATGTCGAACGCGGGGTCCGCGATGACGCGGACCTGACCGGAAGCGGGGTGGGCGGCCGGCCGCCCGCGTCGTCCGGTCGCCGGTCATTGACGTCCGGCGGCCACGCGGGTTCCCCCCAGGGAGCGATCGACCGCGAATCGCCGGTAGGCTGTTGGATCGGTGTGCGCCTTGGCGAGGCGCCGTCCCGTGGTTCAGGTGTGCCGTGCCTACGGCGCGTCCGGGCCGCGGGTGGTGTGCGACCCCGCCGTCTCGCGCGCATTGATGTTGACCAACCTACCTTCACCTGGGGGTCCCGTGGGCTCTGTGATCAAGAAGCGTCGTAAGCGCATGGCGAAGAAGAAGCACCGCAAGCTTCTCAAGAAGACCCGCATCCAGCGGCGTAACAAGAAGTAGTAGCGCGGACCGACAACGCAGAGCGGCGGGCCGGGCGGGCCGATCTCACCATCGCCATCCCGGTGAGCCCGAGCCGAGCGCGACCACGAGCGAGTGATTCTGCGAGGCGGCGATGACACACACCGTGCTCGTCACGGGAGTCTCCCGGCACATCGGTGCCCGGGTGGCGAGCGTCCTCGCTGCCGACCCGGACATCGACCGGGTCATCGGAGTGGACACCGCGCCGCCGTCCTCGAAATCGCTGGGCGGCGGCGGCGTCGAGCTGGGCCGCACCGAGTTCGTCCGGGTTGATCTGCGCAGCCCGGACATCGCGCGTGTCATCGCGGCCGCGGACATCGACACCGTCGTGCACATGAGCCTGGTGAGCGCCCCGTCGGGCGCCGCCGGCCGCTCGTCGATGAAAGAGCACAACGTCATCGGCACCATGCAGCTGCTCGGCGCGTGCCAGCGGTCGGCGACGGTGCGGAAGGTCGTGGTGCGCTCGACCACGGCCGTCTACGGCTCGTCCCCGCACGACCCGGCGGTGTTCACCGAGGACACCGAACCGGTCGACGCCCCGATCCGCGGCTACGCCAAGGACGCCACCGAGGTGGAGTCCTACGTGCGCGGATTCGCCAGGCGGCGGCCCGACGTCTCGGTCTCGACGCTGCGCTTCGCCAACTTCATGGGCCCCGGCGTCGACTCGCCGCTGACCCGCTACTTCGAGCTGCCCGTGTTGCCGACGGTGTTCGGCTTCGACCCGCGCCTGCAGTTCGTCCACGAGGACGACGGCGTCGAGGTGCTGCGGCGCATGGCCCTGGAAGACCACCCCGGCACCTACAACGTCGCCGGTGACGGCATCATGCTCCTGTCACAGTGCGTGCGCAGGAGTGGCCGCCCGGCCCTGCCGGTGCTCTCCACCGCCTTCCGCGTCCTCGGCGACCTGGCGCGCGGCGCCGGGCGCGTCGAGTTCTCCCCCGAACAGCTCGGCCTGATGAGCTACGGGCGCGCCGTGGACGCCGGCCGGCTCGCCGCCGAGCTCGACTGGCGGCCCAAGTTCTCCACCGCGTCGGCGTTCGACGACTTCCTCCACTCGCGTGGCTTGTTTGGCGGTATGCCACTCACTGTGATCGACTGGCTGTCGACAGTGCTGGGTGGGGGTGCGCGACGGTGAAGAAGACAGAGATGCCGCATGACTTTCGTGATGAGGAGCCCGGAACAGCCCGGGTCATCCCCATCACCGCGGCGCGGCGCCGGGCCACCGACGGCGGCGCGGGTGCCGTCGAGGACCGCCTGGCCGCCCTGCTGGACTTCCTGCGCCGGCGCGTCGCCGGGGAGTACGAGGTCGACGAGTTCGGGTTCGATCCCGAACTGAACGACAAGGTGCTCCTTGAGCTGATCCGCCCGCTCTACCGCCACTGGTTCCGCGTCGAGACCACCGGCCTGGCCAACGTGCCCGGCGAGTCGGGCGCGCTCGTGGTCGCCAACCACTCGGGCACCGTCCCCGTCGACGCGCTGATGCTCCAGGTCGCGCTGCACGACGAGCACCCCGCGCACCGCGCGCTGCGCCTGCTCGGCGCCGATCTGGTCTACCAGCTCCCCGTCCTCGGCCACCTGTCCCGCAAGTCCGGCCACACGCTCGCCTGCCCGGAGGACGCCGACCGGCTCATGCGCAAGGGCGAGCTGGTCGGGGTGTTCCCCGAAGGCTTCAAGGGCGTCGGCAAGCCGTTCTCCGAGCGGTACAAGCTCCAGCGTTTCGGGCGCGGCGGCTTCGTGGCCTCGGCGATCCGCGCCCAGGTGCCGATCATCCCGTGCGCCATCGTCGGCGCCGAGGAGATCTACCCCAAGATCGGCGACTTCCGTTCGCTCGCCCGGCTGCTCGGCCTGCCCTACATCCCGATCACGCCGCTGTTCCCCTGGCTCGGGCCGCTGGGGCTGGTGCCCCTGCCGTCCAAGTGGATGATCCAGTTCGGCGAGCCGGTGCGCACCGACGAGTACGACCCGGAGGAGGCCGAGGACCCGATGCTGGTCTTCAACCTCACCGACCAGGTCCGCGAGCTCATCCAGCAGCAACTCAACCACCTACGCCTCCAACGAGGCCACGCCTTCCCTCCGTTCTTCTAGACGGTCCCCCGGCTGGATCGGGGCAGTCCACGGTGAGGTGTTCAACTGCCGAGATTCTTCGGACCGTAAGCATCGCGTAGTCATATGGTCACGGTGTGCTGACGACCTATCAGGAGATCCGCGATCGGATCTACACGCTGACCCGCGACCTTGGTATGCGTGTCGATCGGGCCGAGACGACACCGCTGTTTCGCCTACTCTTGCTCTACGACGACCGTCAGGTCGTCGTGGCTCGCGCGAGCGTGCCGGTGAGGGGCATCACCTCGCGCGCGCTGAACGACCTGCAGGCCGATCTTGAGCATGTCTCCGGAAAGGGCTGGTTGCTTTGACCTCGACCGTCCGCCGGGTGACCTTCCGCGTCAGCCGGGAACGCGCCCTCGATCTTGATGGCGAAGTCTGGTACGCCGGTCCCGTCGATGCCCCGATTCGATCGGGGGTGTCCGCCGAGACTCTCGCGGAGCTGCGAGACGCCGTCGAGGCGATCAAGCACTTCGTCCTGGGCCTCGCCGAGGAGGTCGCCGTCATCGTGGAGTACGTGTACGACCTTCCTGGCGTCTCTCCGGAGGTCTGGCGGGCGCACCGGGAGTTGAGAGACCGGCTGTGCGAGGCAGGGCTGTCGGAGGACGACCGAGCCGAGTTGCTGCTGTCCGCCTGAACCGTCCCTTCGCCGAGCGCTGGAACGCTCAGGTGCGGGCTGCTTGGTGGTGGCCGAGGTCAGGGGGTGGGTGGGTAGTCGGTGGAGGTGGTGAGGGGGGCCCACTCGCGGGCTTCGGCGGTTCGTTCGTCGGCGGAGCGCAGGGCGGAGGTCAGGGCGTCGGAGCCGAGCAGCAGGCGTCGCGGCGGCTCCTCGGCCTCGACGACCGCGATGATCGCCTGGGCCGCACGGGCGGGGTCGCCCGGCTCGCTGCCGCTGTAGCGGGCGCGCATGCGCAGCCACTCGCCGATGGTCTGGTCGTAGTCCTCGCCGACGGGGGCCTGCGCGGTGGCCGCGCCGGCGTTCCAGTTCGTGCGGAAGCCGCCGGGCTCGACGATGGTCACCTTGACGCCGAGGGGCGCCACCTCGTTGGCCAGCACCTCCGAGAAGCCCTCGACGCCGAACTTGGCCGTCTGGTAGGCGCTGAGGCCGGGGCTGCCGCCCACGCGTCCGCCGATGGAGGAGATCTGGACGATGTGGCCGGAGCGCCGGCGTCGCATGAACGGCAGCACGGCCCTGGTCACGTTGACGACTCCGAACAGGTTGACCTCGATCTGGGCGCGGAACTCCTCCTCGGGGAACTCCTCGATGGCGGCGCTGGTGGCGTAGCCGGCGTTGTTGACCACGACGTCCGGCGAGCCGAACCGCTCGGCGGCCGCCTCCACCACGGCCCGGACGGCGGCGGGGTCGGTGACGTCCAGCGCGACGGGAAGCAGGCGTCCGTCGTGCCGCCGCGCGAGGTCGCCGAGCGCCTCGGGGGCGCGCGAGGTCGCCACCACCTGGTCGCCGTGCGCGAGCACGGCCTCGACCAGGTCGCGGCCGATGCCGCTGGAACCGCCGGTGACCAGCCAGGTCCTCATGATCCGTTCTCCTTCTGACGTGGGGCGACGCGTCGTCGCTTCGCCAACTGACACACTAACGTGACATTAAGGCCACTTTATGCCCCATCGATGAGTCGGAGAGAATGTGATGTGCCACACACGGGTAGAGTGGCGGAGTCATGAGAGCTGATGCCGCGCGCAACCTTTCCGCGGTCCTGCGCACCGGCGCCCGCCTGCTGGCCGAGGACCCCTCGACCAGCATGGGCACGATCGCCGCCGAGGCCGGGGTCGACCGGCGCACCGTCTACCGGCGCTTCCCCACCCGTGAGGCCCTGCTCGCCGCCGTCTTCCAGGCCAAGCTCGACTCCGCGGAGCGCGTGCTGGACGAGGCCCGGCTGGTGGAGGCCCCGGTGGCGGTGGCGCTGCACCGCTACGTGGAGGGCATCGTCCCGATGAGCCGCGAGTGGCCGGTGGACGTGCGCAAGATGATGCGCGCCGACCCGGCCGCGAGCGTCCGCAGACAGGCGCAGAGCGCGCGGCTCGACAGGTTCGTCCAGCGGGCGGCCGACGAGGGGCTGCTGCGCGGGGACGTGCCGGTCGCCTGGGCCCGCGCCACCCTGGACGACCTCGTCGACGCCGCCGCCCACCGGTTCCCCGAGCTGGAGCCGCCCCGAGCCGCCGATTTGGTCGTGGACACCCTGCTCAACGGCCTCGGCCGGCGATAGGACGGCCGCGGCGTCGAAAGCCGGCGGTGCGGGGGTCCCAAGCCGGCGTGCGGGGATCGAGGGCCGGCGGTCGCAGGGGCCGGACCCGAGGGCCGGGCGGCGTCGCCGAGGTCAGACCTTGCGCCAGCCGGGGGTCCAGACGCCGTTCTCGACGGTGTAGTCGCCGAACAGGGCGGGGGCCTCCTTGGCCATCAGCTCGCCGACCTTGCCGAAGATCAGCCGGATCTCCTCCTCGGCCCCCGCCGCCGTGCGGTTCTCGATGACGTGCCGCAGGGTGCGCACGTTGGCGGTCCACACCATGCCGGTGGCCAGGCCCTCGGGCGCGAAGCGCCGCATGAAGGAGGTCTTGGCCTTCTTCTCGCCGAAAGGCACGCCCTGCTCGTCCAGCCCGAAGTGGCCGGCCATCCAGTGCTGGAACTCCTCCATCCGCCCGAGCAGCTCGCTCGCCCGTTCCATCAGCTCCGGATCGGCGAGGGCCCACTGGGGGAACCAGAACGGCAGGTCGTCCAGCCGCACGAAGCGCAGCGACTCCTGCGAGACCGCCGTTCCGGCCCGGTGGCGGACCAGTTCGTGCGTGGCCACCCGGCTGACGTCGTGCAGAACGAACGAGAAGCTCACGTGCTCCAGCACCGAGCCATGGGCGCTGGCCAGGATGTTGCGGAGGTAGTCCTCCTGGTCGGTGCGGATGCGGGTGACGTTGGGGTTCAGCCCCGGCTCCCATGAGCGGTAGCAGATGCGCCCGGCGAACTCGGCGAGGTTCTGCGCGTCGTCCAGATCGCCGCGGTCGACCCTCTCGAGCCAGTTGTCCCCGCCCACCTCGGCGAGATAGCCGGCGACCTCGTCGTAGTCCAGCCGGGGGCGGGCGATGAGACGGACCTCGGGCTCAACGTGACGCAAGGTGATCCTCCGCGGCGACTTTCCGGGAAACGGCCGCCACGAGTCTGCCATGCCCGCTCCATGCCCGCCCATGCCCGCTCGGCGCGCCGCCCACGGACGGTCGGCTCAGGCGGAGCGGTAGTGCTTCCTGAGGGCGATGGCGGCGGCGACGCCGCCCGCCACGGCGCCCGCGCCCGCCGCGATGGGGAGCCCGATCATGGTGGCTCTGCGGCCGGTGCGGAAGTCCTTGACCGCCCACTCGTTCTTCCTGGCCTGCTCAAGCAGCAGGCTGTCGGGGTTCACCGCGATCGGGTGGCCGACGAGCCGGAGGAGGGGCAGGTCGTTGGCGGAGTCGCTGTAGGCGGTGCAGCGCGACAGGTCGAGGCCCTCGCGGCGGGCCAGCGCCTTGACCGCCTCGGCCTTGGCGGGGCCGTGCAGCAGGTCGCCCACGAGGCGGCCGGTGTAGACGCCGTTCTCGGTCTCGGCGACCGTGCCGAGCGCGCCGGTCAGCCCGAGGCGCTGGGCGATCACGCGGGACAGCTCGACGGGGGTGGCGGTCACCAGCCAGACGCGCTGGCCGTTGTCCAGGTGGCTCTGCGCGAGCGCGCGGGTGCCTGCCCAGATGCGGTCGGCCATGACCTCGTCGTAGATCTCCTCGCCGAGGCGCACGACGTCGTCCACCTTGAGGCCGACGACGAACGCCAGGGCGGTCTCCTTGGCCCGGGCGATGTGCTCGGGGTTCTCGTTGCCGCGGACCCGGAACAGGGCCTGGCCGAGCGCGAACATCACCAGGTCCTTGGTGGTGAACAGCCCGCGGGAGGCGAGCCCGCGGGCGAAGTGGTAGATCGAGGCGCCGCGCATCATCGTGTTGTCGACGTCGAAGAAGGCCGCGGCGGTGGGGTCGGGCTCGGCGACCGGCGACGACACCGCCGCCGCCGCGGCGACCTCCCCGGCTATCTCGGCCTCGGTGTGCCGTCGCAGTAACCGCCTCATAGCACCTCAGCTTAACGGGGAGAAGGGGGTGGAGTCGGTGTACGTGGCGTTAGCGTGGCGTGACCGTTCGGGCACGCGGCGGCGTACGGAAGCGCCTGCCGCACCGGCCTTCGCGTGGGTGCACAGGGCCCGTCAGGGGGTCATGTCCTCGATCATGTCGAGGTAGGCGCTGGCCTTCATGCGGTCGTCGCCGCCGAGCTGGGGGATCATCGGCTCGACGACGTCGCGCTGTTCCTTGGTGAAGCGCTTGAGCGCGGGAGCGTGCGTCCCCTGCCGCTTGACGTGCCCGAGCGCCGACAGCGCCGACCGGGTGGTGGAGGTCATCTCGTCCAGGGTGGGCCCGATGAGCCGCTCACGCCGGGAGTCGGGGTAGCCGAGCAGCGCGGCGGCCTCGGTGGCGCGGGAGTGGGCGGCCGTCAGCTCGCGCTGGGCGCGTTCGATGTCGTCGGTGGTGAGGCTCAGCACGGTCGCCTCGGCGGCCCGCTTGATCGGGTAGAGGTTGTCGCCGGGCACCGAGGCGTAGGTCTGGACCCCGGTGACCACCATCACGGCGGTCAGGGCGACGATCAGCGCGCCCGGCCGCAGCCGGACGAGGAGCGGGGGGCGGCGACGGCGCCGCCCGGTGTCCGGCTCGAGATCGGGGCCGGTGACCTGGGCGGCCAGGATCTCCTCGCGGAGCCGGGCGCGGAAGTCGGGGCTCGGGCCGTGGGCGGGCTCGGCGCCCATCGCGCGGAGCCGGGCCGCGAAATGGGGTTGAGGGCGCCGACGGCTGCCGGCGGACGAACGCCTGTGCGGCCACCGCGTAGGCCCCCACTTGCCCATGAAAGCTCCCTGCCGCGCCCACTACGATGATCCATAGGTGCTACATGCCCAACGATGCGGGGAGCCATCAGGTTACGGCCGCCCCGCCGGCCGGAGATCCCTCGCGAGGGTCACCCTAGATCAATTGAGATCGTCCGGAAGAGCCCTGGCGAGCGCGCGGACCGCGCGGAACTGCAGGGCCTTGATCGCGCCGCTCTTCTTGCCCATGATCAGCGCCGTCTCGGCCAGCGACATGCCGTGCAGGAAGCGCAGGACCACGCACTCCTGCTGTTCGGGGTTGAGGTCGCGGACGGCCCGCAGGACGCTCTCGCTGACCATGGTCGCCACCACCGCGTTCTCCGGGATGTGCGGCCCGTCCATGGGGGTGTCCAGCACCTCGGCGGTGGACACCTCCATGCGGTAGCGGCCGGACTTGAAATGGTCGGCCACTAGGTTCCTGGCGATGGTCACCAGCCACGCGCCGAAGTCCCTGCCCTGCCAGGTGAAGTCGGCGATGCGCCGCAGGGCCCGCAGGAACGTCTCGCTGGTGATGTCCTCCGCCAGCGCGTGGCCGCCCACCCGGAAGTAGACATAGCGATAGACGAGATCGACGTAGCGGTCGTACAGCGCCGCGAAGGCGTCCGCGTCGCCGGTCTTGGCGCGCAGGACGATCCTGCGCAGTTCGTCGGCGTCCGGGGAGGGACGTTCGCGCTGCTCGGCGGCGGCGCGGGTGGGGTTCACTGTGTCGGCCGATCCTGGTGGGGAAAGCCCGGCGACCGACCATGAGTTCGACATCCGGTATCCCTGGGGAGCAAAGGGAAGGGCGCGTGCGTGCTCGAACACTCTAGAAATCATCGGGAAATTACACAATCCACTTTGCCTCAGTAACTACCACGCGTAACAGGAGTGCTGTGGCACTTCGGACACCGGCTACCGGTTTGGAGGTAATGTCCGGCAGAGTTGGGGCCATCATGGAAGCCGTCGTTGCCGTCACCGCCTTCGCGGGTGCGCTGTTCGCCGCCATCACCACTGGCATCCTGGTCGGACGTCTCAGGGACGACCGGAGCGGCTGGCTCATCGCCTGGACCGTCACCACCTCGGCGCTCTGCCTGGCCCTGGGTGCCGTCGCCATCGGGCACCTGATGAGGTTCGGGCCCGTGACCTTCAGGGTCTACCAGATCACCGGGGCGTTCCTCGCGCCGTTCTGGCTGGCCATAGGCATGATCCAGATGCTCGCCGTGAAAGCCCCCGCGAAGTTCGCCGCCTGGCTTCTCGGCATCGCCTTCACGTTGATCACCACGGTCATCCTGATCCTGGACCCGGTGAGCAACCCCGAGAAGTTCACCACGACCCTGCCGCTCGGGGACACCCACTGG
Source organism: Sphaerisporangium rhizosphaerae (assembly GCF_042665155.1). Taxonomy (NCBI): domain Bacteria; kingdom Bacillati; phylum Actinomycetota; class Actinomycetes; order Streptosporangiales; family Streptosporangiaceae; genus Sphaerisporangium; species Sphaerisporangium rhizosphaerae. The sequence continues at coordinate 94,156 of NZ_JBHTCG010000024.1, forward strand.
ACGATCATCCCGACGGCCCTGCTGAACGCCGCCCACGCCATCACCTATCTGATCCTCATCGGCTGCCTGATCCTCGCCGTCCTGCGCTGGCGCGGCGGCGACGACGTGGACGCCGACAACATGCACGCCGGCGTGGTGCTGGCGCCCACGGGCCTCGCCCTGGTGGGCGCCGTGCGCTTCGCGATCCCCGGCGTGTTCGCGGCCCTGGTGACCATCCTCATGGTCGGGGCCGTCTGGTACGCCGTCGCCCGCCCCCTCGCCCCCTACGACGAGGATCGCGACGGCCCTGACGACGACTGGGACGACGCGCGTCCCGCCGCGCGCCGCCGGCCCGCCGAGCCCGAGGCCCCCTACGAGTCGTCGGGGCCGCTGCCGGCGACTCCGGCGATGTCGCCGCCGCGCCGCTCCGGGCTCGGCGACCTGGTGGCCGAGTACCGCGCCAACGACCCGGGCGACGTCGACTACGCGGCCCGCATGCAGCCCTCCGGCGGCTTCGGCGGGGCGGGAGGCCAGGGCGGGCCCGGCGGCCAGGGCGGCTATGGCGGTCCGATGACCGGCGAGTTCATCAACCCCGACGCCCCGGGCGGCGCTCCGGGGCAGGGCGCGCCGGGGCTCGCGGGCCCGTACGGCTCGCCCATGCCGGGAGCGCCGGGCCGCCCGGCGGGCGGCCATCAGGGGCCGGGGGCCGGCGACCCGGCCGGGCAGCACGGGCGGGGGCCCTTCGACCCCGCCGCCGGCCTCGCCGGGCCGAACGGCTCGCACCGCGCCCCCGGGCCGGACGCCGCGATGCCGGCCACCGGCATGCTGTTCAACAGCAACGAGATCAACCAGACCCTCGGCCGGCCGGACATCCCCGTCGCCGGCGGACGCCGGGGCGAGTCGCCGCTGCCCTCGGGCCCGTCCGTACGGCCCTCGCCGAGCATCTATGGCCTGCTCACCGTGTTCACGCTGATCGACGGGTCGGGTGAGGCGTTCGACCGGCTGGCGGAGGAGACCGTCGAGGCCGTGCAGCGCAGCGAGCCCGACACGCTGATCTTCGTCTGCCACGCGGTCAAGTCGGCCCCGCTGCAGCGCATCGTGTACGAGCTCTACCGGGACGAGGTGGCCTTCAGCGAGCACCAGCGCCAGGCGCACATGGAGCGCTTCGCCCGCGAGCGGGTGGCCCATGTGCTGGCCGCCAACGTCATCGAGCTCAACGTCAACGCCGCCAAGGTCGTCCCCCTGCCGACCGCCTTCAGGGTCTAGCCGGGGCGGGGGAGGCGGCGTCAGGCGGACAGGGCGGCGCGCAGCCTCGCTTCGTCGACGCGCCAGAAGTCGTGCTGGACGCCGTCGATGAGGGTGACCGGGATCATCTCCCAGTAGGCGGCCTGGTCATCCTCGGAGGCGGTGATGTCGCGCTCCTCCCAGGCGACCCCGAGCTCCGCCGCGACCTTCTCGATGACGGCCCTGGCGTCGTCGCACAGGTGGCAGCCGGGTTTGCCCAGCAGGGTGATCGTGTGGTCGCGCGGAGGCATGGACCCAGCCTAACGGCACCCCCTCTGTGCGACCGATCACAGTGGCGGGGCCGGATCGGGGACCGCCACCCCTACCTGCGACAGTTGGGACCCGAGAGGAGGCGCTCGCACTTTGTGCATAGCTTCACAAAGGTACTAACCTGGATGCCTGCGCCCTTCTCCTCGACATCCGTCGCAACGCGAGCGCGGCCGGGGCGCACCGGCCGCCCGTCCCCTGGAGCTCCGGTCAAGTGACCCGCCGCCCGTCCCACGCGCGCGAACGTGGCATCCCCGATGCGACCGTCGCGCGGCTGCCGCTCTACCTGCGCGCGTTGAACGGACTCGCGGAACGGGGTACGGCCACCGTAAGCTCGGAAGACCTGGCCGTCGCCGCAGGGGTGAACTCCGCCAAGCTCCGCAAGGACCTGTCGCACCTGGGGTCCTACGGGACGCGCGGCGTCGGCTACGACGTCCAATACCTGATCTACCAGATCTCCCGCGAGCTGGGCCTGACGCAGGACTGGGCCGTGGCCATCGTCGGGGTCGGCAACCTCGGCCGCGCGCTCGCCGCCTATGGGGGGTTCGTCTCCCGGGGGTTCCGGGTGGCCGCGCTGTTCGACGCCGACTCGGCCGTGGTCGGCGAGCAGCTCGTGGGGATGGCCGTGCAGCACATAGACGAGCTGGAAAGCGTGATCGACAAGCGGGGGGTGTCCATCGTGGTCATCGCGACGCCCGCGGCGGCCGCCCAGCAGGTGGCCGACCGGGTCATCGCCGCCGGGATCACGAGTATCTTGAACTTCGCCCCCGTCGTGCTCACCGTGCCTGACGGAGTCGATGTCCGCAAGGTCGACCTCTCGACCGAACTGCAGATTCTTGCGTTCCATGAGCAGCGCAAAGCGGATCGTGAAACAGGGAGCCCCATGATGGCCGAGGACTGGGCCGAGGCGATGGACGCATGAGCCTTCTCGCGGTAGGTCTCAGCCACCGGACGGCGCCGGTAGCGCTGCTCGAACGCGTCTCGGCGTCCGGGGACGCCTTAGTGAAGCTGCTGCACGACATCGCCCGCGACGAGCACGTGTCCGAGGTGATGATCGTCTCCACCTGCAACCGGGTCGAGGTGTACGCCGAGGTCGACCGCTTCCACGGCGGCGTCACCGCGGTCACCGGCATGCTCGGCGCGCACTCCGGCGTCCCCCAGGAGCAGCTCACCCGCCACCTGTACGTCCACTACGAGGACAGGGTGGTCGAGCACCTGTTCACGGTGGCCTGCGGCCTCGACTCCATGGTCGTCGGCGAGGGGCAGATCCTCGGCCAGGTGCGCCAGTCGCTGCGCCTGGCCCAGGAGCAGGGCACCGCGGGCACCATCCTGAACGAGCTGGCCCAGCAGGCGCTGCGCGTCGGCAAGCGCGCCCACACCGAGACCGGCATCGACCGCGCGGGCGCGTCGCTGGTCGGCGTGGGCCTCACTCTGGCCGAGCGGGTCCTCGGCCCCCTCCAGGGCAGGCGGGCGCTGGTGGTGGGCGCGGGCTCGATGAGCGCGCTGTCCACGGCGACCCTCGGCCGGGCCGGCGTGACCGACATCGTGGTGGCCAACCGCACCTTCGAGCGGGCCGCGCGCCTGGCGCAGAGCGTCGGCGGCCGTGCGGTCGAGCTGTCGGAGGTCGAGCGCGAGCTCGCCGCCGCCGACCTGGTCATTTCATGCACCGGAGCAGGTAGCGTTGTCATCGACACCGAAATGGTGGCGCGGGTTCCGCGCGGCAAGCCGCTGTTCCTGCTCGACCTCGCGCTTCCACACGACGTGGACCTCGGCGTCCGCACCGTTCCCGGCGTCACGCTGGTCGATCTCGAGTCCATGCAGCAGGCCGGGCTCGGCGACCAGGCCGACGGCGGCGACGGCGTCTCCGAGGGCGTCGCCGCGGTCCGGGCGATCGTGGCGGCCGAGGTGTGCGCCTACCTGCGCGCCGAGCGCGCGGCCAAGGTCACCCCGACGGTGGTGGCCCTGCGGTCCAAGGCCGCCGACGTCGTGGAGGCCGAGCTCGGACGCCTGGTCACCCGGGTGCCCGAGATGGACGAGCGGGTGCGCGGCGAGATCGCGCAGACCGTCCGCAGGGTCGTGGACAAACTGCTCCACGAGCCGACGGTGCGTGTCAAGCGGTTGGCCGCGTCCCCGGCGGGTGATCATTATGCCGAGGCGCTGCGCGAGCTGTTCGACCTGAACCCGAAGGTGCCGGAGGCGGTGACGAGGGCCGACGTGGCCGAGGTGGAGACCGTCGAGACCGGGGTCACCGGTCACGCAGGCGAGGAGGACGCATGAGCGGCGAGGCACTGAAGCTCGGCGTCCTGCGCCTGGGCACCCGCAGGAGCCTGATGGCCACGACCCAGTCGGGGCAGGTGGCCGACCGGCTCACCGCGCTGACCGGCCACACCGTCGAGCTGGTCGGCGTCACGACCTTCGGCGACGTCACCAAGACCCAGCTCGCGCAGCTCGGCGGCACCGGCGTGTTCGTCAGCGCCCTGCGCGACAAGCTCATCGCGGGCGACATCGACTTCGCGGTCCACTCCCTCAAGGATCTTCCGACCAAGCCCGACCCGCGCGTGGTCATCGCGGCCATCCCGCCCAGGGACGACCCGCGCGACGCGCTCGTCGGCCCGGCCGCGCTCGCCGACCTTCCGCCCGGCGCCCGCGTGGGCACCGGCTCCCCGCGCCGGGTGGCCCAGCTCCGCCTGCTGCGCCCGGACCTCGACTACGTCCCGATCCGCGGCAACGCCGACACCCGCATCGGCAAGGTCACCTCCGGTGAGCTCAGCGCCGTCGTGCTGGCCGCCGCCGGGCTCGGGCGCATCGGCCGCCAGGCCGAGATCTCCCAGCTTTTCGACGTCGACGAGATGCTTCCCGCGCCGGGCCAGGGGGCCCTCGCGGTGGAGTGCCGCGCCGACGACGCCGCCCTCGTCGAGCTGCTCGCCGTCCTGGACGACCCGCGCACCCGCGCGGCCGTCACCGCCGAGCGCGCCCTGCTGGCCACCCTGGAGGGCGGCTGTCACGCGCCCGTAGGTGCGTACGCGGCCGATGACGGGCACATTCTCAACCTGACCGCCACCGTGGTCGCCATCGATGGCGCCCGGTCGGTGCGCAAGTCCACCGCCGGTGATCCCTCGGCGGCCATGGAGCTCGGTCGCGACCTCGCGGCCGCCATGATCGCAGAGGGTGCCGGCACGTTGATGGGGGAGCGGACCCATTGAGCTCCGGAAGCCAGACCAGCAAGACCACCGAGCCCGGCACCGCGGAGGCCACGGGGGCGCCGCGGGCCACGGGCGGCCGTGACGGCGACGCCCGGGGTCGCGCCGGTTTCGTGGCGTTCGTGGGCGCCGGGCCGGGGGACGAGAACCTCCTGACCCTGCGCGGCGCCGACCTGCTGTCGCGGGCCGACGTCGTCGTGCTCGACAAGGAGGCCTACGGCGGCCTGCTGCGCCACTGCCGCGACGACGTCAAGGTCGTTGACGTCTCCGACGACATGGGCGCGGTGTCGCTCAAGGCCGTGCAGGAGGCCAAGGCCGGGTACAACGTCGTGCGGCTGTGCGCCGGCGACCCCGGCTTCTTCTCCTCGGTGTCGGAGGAGGTCGCGGCGTGCGCCAAGGCCGACGTCGAGTTCGAGATCGTGCCGGGCGTGCCGCCCGCGACGGCCGTGCTGACCTACGCGGGCATCGCCCCCGCCGTGGCGGTGCCGGAGTTCCGCGTCGTGGACGCCGCGCGGGTCGACGACTGGTCGGTCCACGCCGCCGCCCCAGGCACCGTGGTGATCTACAACGGCATCGGCGAGGCGGTCCCGATCGCCAAGGCGCTGATGGCAGCGGGCAGGCCCGACGGCACGCCGGTCGCGGTCACCCAGAGCGGCACCACCACCGAGCAGTACACCGTGGTCTCCTCGCTCGGCCGGCTCGCCGCCGACCTCAAGCACGCCGGCATCGCCGAGCCCGCGATCATCGTCGTCGGCGACGCCGTCGCCACCCGTGACCGGCTGTCGTGGTTCGAGAACAAGCCGCTGTTCGGCTGGCGGGTCCTGGTGCCGCGCACCAAGGAGCAGTCCGCCGGGCTGTCGGAGCAGCTCCGCTCGTACGGCGCGGTGCCCGAGGAGGTGCCGACGATCTCCGTGGAGCCGCCGCGCACCCCGCAGCAGATGGACCGCGCCATCAAGGGCCTGGTCACCGGCCGCTACGAGTGGGTCGCCTTCACCTCGGCCAACGCCGTCAAGGCGATCAGGGAGAAGTTCGAGGAGTACGGCCTGGACGCGCGGGCGTTCGCCGGGCTCAAGGTCGCGGCGGTCGGCGAGGCGACCTCCAGGGCGCTGGTGGAGTTCGGCGTCAAGCCCGACCTGGTTCCGGTGGGCGAGCACTCCTCCGAGGGGCTGCTCGCCGAGTGGCCCCCGTACGACTCGATGCTCGACCCGATCAACCGCGTGCTGCTGCCGCGCGCCGACATCGCGACCGAGACGCTCATCGCCGGGCTCACCGAGCTGGGCTGGGAGTGCGACGACGTCACGGCCTACCGCACCGTCCGGGCGGCCCCGCCGCCCGCGCCGATCCGCGAGGCGATCAAGGGCGGCGGCTTCGACGCCGTGCTGTTCACCTCCTCCAGCACCGTGCGCAACCTGGTCGGCATCGCCGGCAAGCCGCACAACGTGACGGTCATCGCGGTCATCGGGCCGCAGACCGCCAAGACCGCCGAGGAGTTCGGCCTGCGCGTGGACATCATGGCCGACAATCCTTCGGCTTCGGCACTGGCGGCCGCCCTGGCCGAGTACGGTGCCAAGCAGCGCCAGGCGGCCCTCGCCGCCGGCGACGTTCCCCGGCGGCCCTCGCAGACCCGGAGGGGCGCCCGCCGGAGGGCCAAGTGACCGGCGGCCTGGCCGGGCCGCCGACGTAGCCGAGATCCCCAGGTCGACGCGTGCGCGCGGGTCCCCGAGACCGGCCTGGTGAGTGGGAGATGAGATGACCGACGCGCAGTTCCCCGTCGCGCGGCCCCGCAGGCTGCGCAGCGGCCCGGCGATGCGGCGCATGGTGGCGGGCACCCGGCTGCACCCGGCCGAGCTGGTGCTGCCGATGTTCGTCAAGGAGGGCGTCACCGAGCCGCAGCCGGTCTCGTCGATGCCGGGCGTGGTCCAGCACACCCGCGACTCGCTGCGCAAGGCCGCGCACGAGGCCGCGGAGGCAGGCGTGGGCGGCCTCATCCTGTTCGGCATCCCCGAGGTCAAGGACGCCCGCGGCTCGGCCGGCGACGACCCGGACGGCGTCGTCCAGAAGGCCGTGGCCGACCTGCGCGCCGACCTCGGCGACGCCGTCGTGGTGATGACCGACACCTGCCTGGACGAGTTCACCGACCACGGGCACTGCGGCGTGCTGACCGCCGCGGGCGAGGTCGACAACGACGCGACCCTGGAGCGCTACGCCTCGGTGGCCGTGGCCCAGGCCAGGGCCGGCTCGCAGGTCATCGCGCCGAGCGGCATGATGGACGGCCAGGTGGGCGCCATCCGCGCCGCGCTGGACGCCGACGGCTTCTCGGGGCTGCCGATCCTCGCCTACTCGGCCAAGTACGCCTCGGGCTTCTACGGGCCGTTCAGGGAGGCCGCCGAGTGCGCTCCGCAGTTCGGCGACCGCAACGCCTACCAGCAGGACCCGGCGGGGCCGGTGGGCGAGGCGCTGCGCGAGGTGCGCCTGGACCTCGCCGAGGGCGCCGACGCCGTCATGGTCAAGCCCGCGCTGGCCTACCTGGACATTCTGCGCCAGGTGCGCGACAGCGTGGAGGTGCCCGTCGCCGCCTACCAGGTGAGCGGCGAGTACGCCATGGTGGAGGCCGCGGCGGCCAACGGCTGGATCGACCGCGACCGCATCATCATGGAGTCGCTGATCGCCATCCGGCGCGCCGGTGCGGACATGATCCTCACCTATTGGGCTACCGAAGTGGCCAGGAGACTATCCTGACGGGCCATTTTCCGGGGGTCGGCTCACCTTGGGCGGCCGCCATCGTGCATCATCGGTGAAAGGCAGGGGTGGGGGAGGAACACGATGGTGGGGGTACCGCTGGCGGCTCGCCGGGCGAAAAGGCGAGCGCGATCTCATGCGAAGGCACACGCGATCACCTCGGTGCTCGAGTACGCCGAGATGGGCTGGGCGAGCTGTATGGGCGCCCACCCGCTACGCGAGGGCGCGCGCGCCTGCTCGTGTGACCGGGTCGGCTGTCCCGACCCGGGCGTCCACCCGATCTCCCCGGCCTGGAAGATGATGGCCACCACCGACGCCGCGCTGCTCACCCGATGGTGGGAGCAGAACCCCGAGGCGAACGTGATCCTCCCCACCGGCAGGGTGTTCGACGTCTTCGACGTGCCGGCCACGGCGGGCCAGAGCGCCCTCGCCGCCATGGACGCCGCGAACTTCACCACGGGCCCGGTCGCCGCCAACGGCGACCGGGTCCTTTTCTATGTGGCCACGCGCGGCGCCCCCGAGGACGAGGACGAGTGGTGGTCCTGCCATCTCGACCACACCCCCGAGACGATCGAGGACACCCCGGGCCTGCGCTGGCACTGCCGCGACAGCTACGTCCTGGCCCCGCCGTCGTCGCTGGCCGACGGCTCGCACGCCCGCTGGCTGCGCCCGCCCGACGGCCGGCCTCTGCCCGACCCGCTCCACGTCCTCGACCGGCTGGCCGACGCCGCCGAGTGACCCTCGCCGCGAGCGGCCCCCGCCGGCGTCCACGGGGCTCGCCGAGGGCCGGCGCCGCCGGGGACTAACCTGGACGCGTGAGCCGTACGAAGATCTCAGAGGACCTGTTCGAGCGCGCCCGTGCCGTCGTGCCCGGCGGCGTCAACTCCCCGGTGCGCGCCTTCGGCGCCGTCGGCGGCACGCCCCGGTTCATGGAGTCCGGCGAGGGCCCGTACATCGTGGACGCCGACGGCAACCGCTATGTCGACCTGGTGTGCTCCTGGGGCCCGATGATCCTCGGCCACCGGCACCCCGCCGTGGTCGAGGCCCTCGCGCAGGCCCTCACGCGCGGCACGTCCTTCGGCACCGCGACGCGCGGCGAGGTGGAGCTGGCCGAGGAGATCGTCTCCCGGGTCGCGCCGGTCGAGAAGGTCCGCCTGGTCAGCTCCGGCACCGAGGCCACCATGTCGGCGGTGCGGCTGGCGCGCGGGTTCACCGGGCGCTCGCGCGTGGTGAAGTTCGCCGGGTGCTACCACGGCCACGTCGACGCGCTGCTCGCCGCCGCGGGGTCGGGGGTGGTGACCTTCGGCCTGCCCGACACTCCGGGCGTCACGGGCTCCTCCGCCGCCGACACCATCGTCCTGCCCTACAACTCGCCCGAGGCGGTGCGCGAGGCGTTCGCCGCGTACGGCGGCGAGATCGCCTGTGTGATCACCGAGGCGTGCCCGGCGAACATGGGCGTGGTGCCGCCCGCCCCGGGGTTCAACGAGCTGCTCCGCGAGCTGTGCACGGCGAACGGCGCCCTGCTCATCGTGGACGAGGTGCTCACCGGCTTCCGGGTCACCGACGCCGGCTGGTACGGCCTGGCGCCGGTGGAGGCCGACCTGATGACCTTCGGCAAGGTCATGGGCGGCGGTCTGCCGGCGGCGGCGTTCGGCGGGCGCGCCGAGGTCATGAGCCGCCTGGCGCCCGAGGGGCCGGTCTACCAGGCGGGCACCCTGTCGGGTAACCCGCTGGCCTGCGCGGCCGGGCTGGCGACGCTGCGAGCCTGTGACGAGGAGGTCTACGACCGCGTCGACGCGGCCGCCCTGATCGTCGGGCGGGCGGCGTCGGACGCGCTGGCCGCCGCCGGGGTGCCGCACCGGCTCCAGCGGGCGGGCAACCTGTTCTCGGTGTTCTTCACCGATGCCCCGGTCACCGACTTCGACGGGGCGCGCACCCAGGACACCGCCGCCTACCGCGCCTTCTTCCACTCCATGCTCGACCAGGGCGTCTACCTGCCGCCGTCGGCGTACGAGGCGTGGTTCCTGTCCGCCGCCCACGACGAGGAGGCGGTGACCCGGGTGGCCGAGGCGTTGCCCGCCGCGGCCAAGGCGGCCGCGGCAGCCTCCGCGGGCTGACCCGGCGGCGCCTCCGCGGAACGACGCGGCGCGTTCGCGGAATGACCCCGCGCGCGTTCGCGAAGCGCCTGGTCACGCCGGGCGCTCCGTTACGCGGAGAGTCCCGTTACGCGGAGAGTCCCGTTGCGTGGAGCGCCGCGGTTCAGTGTGAGCGCCATTTTCCGGCCGGATGATTTAGCATCGCTTTATGCTCGATCTCCATCGGTTGAAGGCGCTGCACGCGGTGTCGGTGTACGGGTCGGTCGGCGCCGCGGCCGAGGCGTTGATGGTGACGCCTTCGGCCATCTCTCAGCAGATCGCCAAGCTCGAGCGCGAGACCGGGGCCCGGCTCATGGAGCGCAGCGGCCGCGGCGTCAAGCTCACCGACGCCGCCGGGCTGCTCGCCGAGCACGCCGAGCGCATCCTCGCGCTCGTCGAGACCGCCGAGGCCGACTTCGAGGCGCTGCGCGGGGCGGTGGTCGGGCGGCTGGTCATGGCCGCCTTCCCGACGGCCGCCCGCGGGCTGCTCCCCGGGGCGCTCAGCGAGCTCAAGCAGCGCCATCCCGACCTGGACCTGGTGCTCCACGAGCGCGAGCCCGAACGGCAGATCCGCGAGGTGTCGCGCGGCGAGCTCGATCTCGCCATCGTGCAGGACTGGCTGAACCGCCCGATGGCGATCCCCGAGGGCCTGTCGCGGGCCTCGCTGCTCGACGACGTGGCCGACGTGGTGCTCCCGGCCTCCCACCCGCTCGCGGGCCGCCGCGAGATCGACCTGGCCGAGCTGCACGGCGAGCGGTGGATCAGCTCCTCGCCCGGCACGGTCTGCCACGACTGGCTGGTGTTCACCCTGCGCACGGCGTCGCTGGAGCCGGAGTTCTCCTGCATGGCCGACGAGTACCCGACGCAGACGGCGCTGGTGGCGGCCGGCCACGGCTGCGCCATCGTGCCGCGCCTCGGCCGTGACCACGTCCCGGCGCAGGTCGCCATCGTGCCGATCAGGCCCCGTCCCACCCGGCGCATCTACGCCGTGTGGCGCACGGACGCGGCCCGCCGCCCGGCGATCCGCGCGGCCGTGGAGGTGCTGCGGCAGATGGCCCCGCCGCCGGGGCTGGTGCCGGTCTCCGGCGACTCCGGCCAGGCGGCGGGGCCGTCCCCGGCCGAGGCGGGCGGGCTCCACCCGGCTGCCTCCTGACGGCGGGCGCCCCCGCGGCGCCGGGCCACGCCGGGCACGCCGGGCCACGCCGGGTTCGGCTCGGCATGGCGCGTTGAGGCCGGACCAGTAGTCTGGTGTCCGTCATGACTGAAAGCACCGTTGTCCACCTGCTCCGGCACGGAGAGGTGCACAATCCCCAGAACCTGCTCTACGGCAGGCTGCCCGGATACCACCTCTCCGAGAACGGCCGCTCCATGGCCGAGCTGGTGGCCAAGGCCCTCGCGGGCCGCGACATCACCGTGCTCTACAGCTCCCCCCTCGAACGGGCGCAGGAGACCGCGACCCCGATCGCGCAGACCCTCGACCTGCCGATCAGGACCGACGAGCGGCTGATCGAGGCCGACAACCTCTTCCAGGGCCACGTCCTCGGCGGCATGTTCCGCGCGCCGCGCAACCTGCGGCACATGTGGAACCCGGCCCGGCCGTCCTGGGGCGAGCCGTACGTCGAGATCGTCCGGCGCATGCGCGCGGCCATCGACGCCGCCCGCGCCGAGGGCAGGGGCCACGAGGTGGTGATGGTGAGCCACCAGCTCCCGATCTGGGTGATCCGGCTGGCCGCCGAGGGCCGGCGGCTCTGGCACGACCCGCGCCGCCGCCAGTGCGCCCTGGCGAGCCTGACGAGCTTCACCTTCGAGGGCGACCGGCTGGCGAGCGTGGGCTACAGCGAGCCGGCGGCCTCGCTCGTGAAGCCCTCCGGGTCGCTCGGCGCCCCCAAGCGGCGCTAGCCGGACGTCCGCGCGCCCCGTGCCCCGATTTCGAGGGCGTGCGGTGCGCTGGGTAGGGTTTGAAGCTCTACCTCTTGTAGTACAAGGAGACCCTGCTCCGTGTCCACGGTGTCCACCAGGTCCTCGAGGTCGCGTGCCTTCGTCACCGCGCTGCTGGTCGCGGCGGCGCTGGCGGGATGCGCCGGCGGCCAGGGGTCCTCCTCGCAGCCGCAGTCCGGCGACACGCGCTTCGTCGCCGGCGACGGCAGCATGCGCGTGGTGCCCGCCGCCGAGCGGCAGGCGGCCCCGGCCATCGAGGGCCAGACCCTGGACGGCGCCGCGACCGCGCTCGCCGACCACAAGGGCAAGGTCGTCGTGCTCAACTTCTGGGCCTCCTGGTGCGGGCCCTGCCGTGGTGAGGCCCCGGTCCTGAAGGACGTCGCGGCCAAGACCAAGGCTCGCGGCGTGCAGTTCCTCGGGGTGGACTCCAAGGACGACAAGGCGCAGGCGCTGGCCTTCCAGCGCACCCAGCAGCCCGGCTACCCGAGCCTGTACGACCAGCCGGGCAAGGTCGCGCTGGCCTTCCGCGGCATGGTCAACCCGGCGGCGATCCCCTCCACCCTCGTGCTCGACCGGCAGGGCCGGGTCGCCGCGCGGGCGCTGGGAGAGGTCCACTACTCCGATCTGATGAACGTGGTGACCAAGGTCAGCGATGAGAAGTAGCCGCCGCGCCGCCGCGCGCCCCGCCCGGCGGGGTGCGCCGTGAGCGGCTTCACGGGCACGGTCATGGCGGGCTCGCTGCTGCTCGCCCTGCCGGTGGCGCTGGCCGCAGGCCTGGTGTCGTTCCTGTCGCCGTGCGTGCTGCCGCTGGTGCCCGGCTACCTGTCCTACGTCACCGGCATGAGCGGCGACCCCCGGCGGGGGCGCATGGTGGCGGGCAGCGCCCTGTTCGTCCTGGGCTTCTCGCTGGTCTTCGTCGCCGGCGGCGCGCTGTTCGGGGGCCTCGGGTCCCTGCTGCTCGGCAACGCCGGTGTGATCACCCGCGTGCTGGGCGCGCTGACGATCGTGCTGGGCCTCGCCTTCCTCGGCCTGCTGCCGGGCCTGCAGCGGGACGTGCGCATCCATCGCTTCCCCGCCGCGGGCATCGCGGGCGCGCCGCTGCTCGGCGTGGTCTTCGGCCTGGGCTGGACGCCGTGCATCGGCCCCACGCTGTCGGCCGTGCTCACCCTCTCCCTCGACCAGGCCAGCGCGGTGCGCGGCGCCGTGCTCGCCTTCGCCTACGCCCTGGGGCTGGGCCTGCCGTTCGTCCTGGCGGCGCTCGCCTACCGCAAGGCCATCCAGACGTTCACGGCGGTGCGCCGCCACTCGCGGCTGATCACCCGGCTCGGCGGCGCCATGCTCGTCGTCGTCGGCGTGCTGCTGGTGACCGGCCTGTGGGGCCAGGTCATCGCCGGCCTGCAGGGCTGGGTCGGCGGATTCGAGCCGGTGATCTGATGACGACGACCGAACAGATCCAGGCCGAGCCGGCCCGCCCGGCGGGGCTCGGACCGGTGGGCTGGCTGCGCTGGGCCTGGCGGCTGCTCACCTCGATGCGCACCGCCCTCATCCTGCTGTTCCTGTTCGCGCTGGCCTCGGTGCCCGGGTCGATCTACCCGCAGCGGTCCATCAGCCCCGACAAGGTCGCGCAGTACTTCAAGGACAGTCCCGGCGCCGCGGCCTGGCTGGACCGGCTGTGGCTGTTCGACGTGTTCACCTCGCCGTGGTTCGCGGCGACGTACCTGCTGCTGTTCATCTCGCTCGCCGGGTGCGTGATCCCGCGGGCGGCGGCCCACCTGCGTGAGCTGCGGCGCGAACCGCCCGCGGCGCCGCGCAACCTGTCGCGGCTCCCCCAGCACGCCTCGTTCGAGGCCGGCGGCGCCACGGTGGAGTCCCTCGCCCGGACGCTGCGCGCCAGGCGTTTCCGCACCGTCACCGGGCCGGGCTGGGTGGCCGCCGAGAAGGGCTATCTGCGCGAGACCGGCAACCTGCTGTTCCACGCGGCGCTGCTGGTCCTGCTGGTCGCGGTCGGCGCGGGCGGCCTGTACGGCTACCGCGGCAACGTGCTGGTGGTCGAGGGCAACGGCTTCGCCAACACCGTGGCCGCCTACGACCGGTACATCCCCGGCCAGCGGGTCTCGCCGGACTCCCTGGAGCCGTTCTCCTTCACGTTGCGCGACTTCCAGGCGACCTACGTCGGCTCGGGCGAACGCCGCGGCCAGCCGCTGGACTTCTCGGCGCGGCTCGCGGTGTCCGACCGCCCGGGCGCGCCCGAGCGGCCCTACGACCTGCGGGTCAACGAGCCGCTGGAGGTCAACGGCACCCAGACCTACCTGCTCGGGCACGGGTACGCCCCGGTGTTCAAGGTGCTCGACGGCAAGGGGCAGGTGGCCTTCGAGGGGCCGGTGCCGTGCCTGACCGCCGACCAGGTGACCTACACCTCCGAGTGCGTGATCAAGGTGCCGGACGCCCTGCCGCAGCAGCTCGGCTTCCTGGTGCGGTTCCTGCCGACGACCGTCCCGGCGCAGGACGGCTCCTGGGTCTCGGTCTTCCCGGGCGCGGCCAACCCGACGGCCCAGGTGTTCGCCTTCTCCGGCGACCTCGGCATGAATTCCGGGCGCCCGCAGTCGGTGTACCAGCTCGACACCAAGAAGCTCAAGCCTCTGGTCATGGGCCTTTCGACCAAGCCCCTCGCGGTCGGCGGCACCCTGCCGCTGCCCGGCGGCGCCGGCTCGATCCAGCTCACCGGCGTGCGCGAGTGGATCAGCCTGCAGGTCGCCTACGACCCCGGACGGCTCCCGGCGCTGCTGGCGGCGGGGCTGGCCGTGCTGGGGCTGGTGCTCTCGCTCACCGTCCGCCGCCGCCGCGTCTGGGCGCGGGTGGGCGAGGCCGGCGACGAGGCCGCCACCGTGGAGGTCGGCGGGCTGACCCGCACCGAGAGCGGCGACGCCGGGTTCGCCGAGGAGTTCGCCGAGATCGTCACGGCCCTGCGGGGCCCACAGGGCGGTGCGGACGACCCGCCGCACGGCCCGCGGACGGAGCGCCCCGCCCCGCCGCGGGAGGCGGGGGACGGCGCCGCCGCGCCGCCGCAAGAAGCCGAGGCCGGCAAGGCCGCCTCGCCGCAAGGAGTCAAGGATGCCCACTGACGTCAACGCGGGGCTCGCCACGCTCAGCGACCAGCTGATCCTGGCCACCGTCCTGCTGTACGTGTTCGCCATGATCGGCTACGCGCTCGACCTCGGCTTCGGCCGCGGCCGTGGCGCCGGGCGGCCGGTCGCCGCCGGGCGTGGCGCGCAGGCCAAGGTCGCCGTCACGGCCGGCGCCGTCCAGACGCTGGACCGTCCCGCGGACGGCGGCACGGACGCCGCGGACGGTTCGGACGCCTCAAAGGCCCCGGACGGCGGCTCAGGCGACCGGCAGGACCGTCCGGCGGGCGGTGCGCCGCCCGCGTGGGCGGCGCGGGCCGCCACCGTCGCGGTCGCGCTGAGCGGCCTCGGCTGGGTCGCGCACCTCGGCGCCATCATCACCCGCGGCCTGGCCGTCGGCCGCTGGCCGTGGGGCAATATGTACGAGTTCGTGGTGGCGATCTGCTTCGCGGCGGTCACCGCGTTCCTGGTCATGCAGGCGCGCCAGCCGGTGCGCTTCCTCGGCGCGTTCGTCTCGCTCGCCGCGGCGCTCGGACTGGGCTTCGCCGTCCGCTACCTGCACGTGCAGGCCGGCCCGGTGGTGCCCGCCCTGAACTCCTACTGGATCGCCATCCACGTCACCGCGGCGATCTGCGCGAGCGGGCTGTTCATCCTCGCGGGCGTCGCGGGCATCCTGTACCTCACGCGCGGGGACGGCCCCTCGCGGCTGCCCGGCCGGGCCGAGCTCGACCGGGTGGCGCACCGCGCCATCGTGATCGCCTTCCCGATCTGGACGTTCGCGGTCATCGCCGGCGCCCTGTGGGCCGACAAGGCGTGGGGGCGTTACTGGGGCTGGGACCCCAAGGAGGTCTGGTCGTTCATCGCCTGGATCGCCTACGCGGCCTACCTGCACGCCCGGGCCACGGCCGGCTGGCGGGGACGGGCCGCGGTGATCATCCAGCTCGTCGCGTTCGGTTGCCTGCTGTTCAATCTGGTGGGCGTGAACATCTTCCTGTCGGGTCTGCACTCCTACGCGCAGGTGCCCTGACCGGCTGAGCCCGCCTGGCCCCTGAGCCTCCCCTGACCGCCTCGCGGCCCCCTAGGGGGCGCTCTCCCGTGCCGGAAACCGCCGGCACGGGAGCTCTGCGGTCGTCTCTCGAAGGGCCCGCGGGGCGGGTGTCAGTCGTCGTCTCGGCGGAGGCGACGGTCGAGGTCGCGGAGGAAGTCGGGGTCGTCGTCGGGGCCACGGGGCGCGGAGGGGCGAGGGCCGGGACGGCCGGTGCGCTGCCGCTGGACGGCCTGCTGGCTCAGTGGTCGGCCGAGGAGCAGCCACAACACACCGCCCAGGTCGACCAGCAGGACGACGATGAGAACCCACAGGAGCTTGGGCAGGTTCCGCACGTCGCCCTCCGGCGTGGTGATCACGTCGAAGAGGCAGTAGAGCCAGAAGGCTAACAGCGCCAGGCCAAGAAGCACGCTAGGCATGTCCGCAGGGTATGCCATCCCACGGGAGATCGTGTCCAGCTCGGGTTCACGCGGCCGTCGATCGATCGCCGTCGGACATTACTGGTGACTCCCGCGCGGCCCCGACGTACGGTGGACCGTGACCACGCTTCGCGGGATGGGAGAGGTGTGCCGATGCTCGCGTTGGCCCGGGCGCCCTGGGCGCGGCTTTGACGGCGTTCCCGGGCGACAAGGGACGCCATCGCCGGGGCCCGCGCTGGCGGCAGCGGGGGTCCTACGCCTTCCGCGGTGAGGCTCCCCGTGAGGGGGCCGCCGAGTCCGCCGACGCCGACCGCGCCGACTCCGCGCGCGAGGGACGCTCCGACCGCCGCGAGGGCGGGCGGGCCGAGTCCTTCCGCGAGGGGCGCGGCGACTCCGCCGGCGGGCGCAGGGCCGGGCGCCGCGAGAGCAGGGGCGACTCCTTCTGGGCGGGGGACCGCCCGCCCGTCGACGCCGCGGGGGCCGTCACCGCCCCGGTCGTCGACCGGCCGCAGTACATCTGGCGCGACTTCGAGCTCGACGACGAGCCGCCGCTGGCGCAGCCGAACTCCCCTGACACGCCCGACCGGGGTGACGGGCTCAAGCACTGCGGGCCACTGGAGCAGATCCTGTACCGCCAGTGGGACGCCGCCGAGGGGCCGCCCTCGGCCGACGTCGTCCGGGCGGTCGACAGCCTGGCCCGGCTCCCCGAGCGGCTGAAAGCCCTTCTGGCGGTCGGACTCGACGGCATCTACGTCGGGCCCGGCGGGGTCCCCGATCTGGACGACATGGGCTATCTGCGGGGCGCGCCGCTGCCGTCGGGGAAGGCGACCTGGGACGTCTGCGCGGGCGCCTACGGCGACCGCAAGATCGTGGTCGGCGACCGGCCGTCGCCGACGCCCGACGTGATGATGCACGAGACCGGCCACGCCCTGGACGACATCGACTCCGCGCCGGGCGAGTGGGTGTCGGACTCGGCGGAGTTCGCCGCCCTGTACGACGAGTGCGCGCCGATGTTCGCCTCGGCGTTCCACAAGCAGCCGGGCGGCCTCGGCCGTAAGGAGTTCTTCGCCGACGCCTTCGCCGCCATCGCCTCCCGGCAGCGGCCGGCGCTGGTGGACATGCTCAACGGAGACACGCGCGCCGCGCTCAATGTCATGCTCTTCTTCAACCGGCGCTACGGAATCTAGGTGGTCCGCCATGTACGTCATCCGGCTCGCCGACGGAACGTTGCGGATACCGCGCAGCCTGACCAGCGACGACGGCCGGCTGATCGGCAATGCCTATGTCGAGCTCGATCCGGGCGACCCCGAGTACGCGCGGTGGCTGCCGGAGTCGATCACCGAGGAGCAGGAGGCCGACCGGCGCAGGCGCTGGCGGGAGGAGAACGACGACCTTGAGCGCGAGTTCCTGGCCTTCAAGGAGTCGCAGGCGGGCTCCGATCGTTGAGCGCGGGCCGCGCGCCTGAATGGCAAGGCGCGGGGCCGCGCCGGCGTGCGGGCGCGAGTCCGGGTGGGAACGCCGTACCGCGCGGAGAACGCCGTCCCTGTGGGAACGGGGTCCGTGCGGAGAACGCCTGGAAGATCGGGCCCGAAATTGCAGTAAAGGCACGACCCAAAAAGAACAGTGACCCTGCGGCTTCCGGGGGGCACGCAGGATCACCGATGGTGCATGGTGAGGCTCGAGTTCACCGTGCCCCGCGACACGCGCCGGGCCCGGCGGTCTCTCGCCGCCACGTCAAACACGCGGTGAGTCGCCGCTCGGCCGTTCGGCCGTGAGGACTTCCTCGCCACGCAGGAGAGCGTGCACCTCCGACTCGCGGAAACGCCGGTGCCCTCCGGGGGTTCGGATACTGCTGATACGGCCTGCTGCCGCCCAGCGTGTCACCGTTTTTGGATCGACCCGGAAGAGGGCGGCAACCTCTCCGGGGGTCAGCAGGCGCTCGCTGCTACTCTCCACAATCTCTCCCCCTCGCATCCCGCGTCCTGAAGCGGGCGGACAGGTATCCAGTTTGCCGAGCGAAAACTGATATATCCGCGATTTACATCCAATGATCACGGGTTGTTATCAGCTGACTGCCCGTTTGTTATATGATAGAGCCTCTTTGGGGCGCTCGTGGGTGTTTCTTTACATAAGCGCCGTGATGGGAACACTAGCAGTGCTCGCTCCCGATGCGAAGTGAGCACTGTAAAGCTCCGTGCCCGAAATCGGCTCCCCCGTCCAGGGCGGCCGTTGACGGCCCCCACCGGCACGTGACGTAACCTCGACGTCGTGCGACCGTTTCTCGTTTACACCGCGTCACGGCTGGGTCTGTTCGCCGTCACCCTGGGTGTGCTCTACCTGATCGGCCTCCACAACGTCCTGTGGCTCATCGTGATCAGCTTCGTGATCAGCGGCGTGGCCAGCTACGTGCTGCTGTCCAAGCAGCGGGACGCGGTGAGTGAGCAGATCAGCAAGGGCCGCAGGGGCTAAGGGAGCGGAAACATGCCGACTCGGGCATGGTACTCGTGTCCGAGGTGCGTGGTGTCGCTTCCGACCAGAAGGCCGCCTGTGTGCGCGAGGAAGGCCTTGACGCCGATGCCCCGCTCACGGGTGGGGTTCCACGCGAGCGCCTTGCCGGTGGCGGGGTCGATCGCCCCGATGCCGGGCCGCGCCACCGCGCCCGGCCCCGCCGAGTCGGAGCCGCGCGGGTTGTTCAGCCAGCGCTGATGGCCGCCCACGTAGACCGCGGCCCCCGTGACGGCCACCGAGTACAGAGAGTCGCCGCCGGTGTGGTTGACCCATGTGGGCCGGACGCCGTCGCCGCGAGAATAGGTCTCGAAGCGCGCCGCGGAATCGCACAGCTTGCGCGAGCCCTTGGCGCCTCCTGTCGTCACGACGACGAAATAGTGCCCGTCAGGTGAGAAATCCAGCCCCCGCACGTAAGAAGGGAACACCTCTTTACACGCGGCCGAGTAGGACTCGGTGTGCCAGTCGGTTACCGACGGCCGCGCGGCGGCGATGTCGATGAGGCCCACCTGCGGGCGGCGCCGCCCGTCCAGGGTCGTGAACGAGCCGTCCACCGCCAGCCGGTCGCGGGCGGCGGCCATCGCGGAGACCTTCACCTCGCCGCCGAGCCCGCCGCCGGGGGTGACGGTGAAGGACGGGTCCACCGCGCCGGTGGCGGGGTCCACCCTGGCCAGGGCCGTGCGCAGGGTGCGCCCGATGCCGGTGAAGTCGCCCCCCACGTACAGCCGGCCGTCGTGGAGGACGAGGCTGGTGACCTCGCCGCCGTTGACCGGGGCCGAGAAGCCTGGAACGGGCGCGCCGTCCGCGACCCTGAGCCGGGCCAGGCCGCGCGCGGGGGCGCCGCCCGCCGAGACGAACGAGCCGCCGGCGTACACCGTGCCGTCGGGGCCGGCGGCCAGCGCGGTCACCGGGCCGTCCACGCGCGGGGCGAAGCCGCGCTCGACCCGCCCGGTGGCGAGGTCGAAGGCGAACAGGTTGCTCCTCGGCAGCCGGCCGGCGGCGCCGGCGTCGCGCACCTGGCTGAACGAGCCGCCGACGACCACGGTGCCGCCGACGAGGGCGAAGGCGTTGACGATGCCGTCGAGCACGTGCGGGGTGGAGTTCACCGGGTCGGCCGACACCACGCGCGGCTGGGCCACCCCGCCGGCGGAGGCGGGGAAGCCCGGGGAGATGAGGACGAGGGCCCCGGCGAGCAGCGGGGCGGCGATTGCGGTCGACCTCCGGGTCGACATTCGGGCGGACATCCACCAAGTCCTAGCAGACGTAGCGTGACCGGGTGACTACTTCGGGTGGATGCGTGCATGCCCACTAAGCTTGTCGCCATGACGCGTGCCTCCCTGGACAAACGGCCGCACGAGGTCGCGGCGATGTTCGACCGCACGGCCCGGCGCTACGACCTGGTCAACGACGTGCTGTCCCTCGGGCAGGACCGGCTCTGGCGCAAGGCGACCGCCGCCGCGGTGGACGCCGGCCCCGGCGAGCTCGTCCTCGACCTGGCCGCGGGCACCGGCACCTCGACCGACACCTTCACCGGCCTCGGCGCGCGGGCCATCGCGTGCGACTTCTCCCTCGGCATGCTGCGCACGGGCGCGGCCCGGCACGGCGGCTCCGGCCTGGCCGGCGGCGGGGTGCGCGGCGTGACGTTCATCGGGGGCGACGCGCTGAAACTTCCATTCGCCGACGGCGTCTTCGACGCGGTGACGATCTCCTTCGGCCTGCGCAACGTCAACGACACCGTCGATGCGCTGCGCGAGATGCTGCGGGTGACCCGCCCGGGCGGGCGGCTGGTGGTGTGCGAGTTCTCCCGGCCGACGGTCAAGCCGTTCGAGCTGGTCTACACGCAGTACCTGATGAAGCTGTTGCCGCCGGTCGCGCGGGTGGTGAGCTCCAACCCCGACTCCTACGAGTACCTCGCCGAGTCGATCCGCGCCTGGCCTGACCAGCCGGCCCTGGCCCGGCTGGTGGCCGAGGCCGGGTGGCGGGGCGTCCAGTGGCGCAATCTGTCCCTGGGTGTGGTGGCCTTGCACAGGGCGGTTAAGCCGACCGCGGATGAGTAGGTAAGCTCCATCTGACAGCGGGCAGGGAAAAAGGGTTAGACTTCCGCCGACAAGTTTGTGAAGTAGTTCACAAAGGAACGAAGGCCCCGATCCCAAGGCCCTCGACATCCACGACAGGACAGGTCCCGTGAGCGAGTCAGTCCCCGCGGCGGATGCCGACGTCATCGTCGTCGGCGCCGGGCCCGCGGGTTCGACCACGGCCTTCTATCTCGCACAGGCCGGCTTGAACGTGCTGCTGCTCGAGAAGACGCGCTTCCCGCGCGAGAAGGTCTGCGGGGACGGCCTCACCCCACGCGCCGTCAAAGAGCTGATCGACATGGGCGTCGACATCGACGCCCCGGGGTGGATCCGCAACAAGGGGCTGCGCGTCATCGGCGGTGGCCTGCGCCTCGAACTGCCGTGGCCCGAGCTGTCGAGCTATCCCGACTTCGGCCTCGTGCGCACCCGCATGGACTTCGACGAGATCCTCGCCGGGCACGCCGAGCGCGGCGGCGCCACCGTTCTGCAGGGCGTCAACGTCACCGGGCCCGTCCTTGACGAGCGCAGCGGCCACGTCGTCGGCGTCACCGCCAAGAAGGACGGCGAGCAGGTCACCTACCGCTCGCGCCTGGTCGTCGCGGCCGACGGCAACTCCACGCGGATGTCCCTGGCGATGGGCCTGCACCGGCGCGACGACCGTCCCATGGGCGTCGCCGTGCGCACCTACTTCACCAGCCCGCGCCACGACGACGACTGGCTGGAGTCGTGGCTGGAGCTATGGGACACCGGCGACGACGGCCAGGCGCGGCTGCTGCCCGGCTACGGCTGGGTGTTCGGCGTCGGCGACGGCACCAGCAACGTCGGGCTCGGCCTGCTCAACACCAGCGAGGCGTTCCAGCACCTGGACTACCGCGACCTGCTGCGCCGCTGGGTGAAGAACATGCCCTCCGAGTGGGGGTTCTCCGAGGAGACCATGACCGGGCCGATCCGCGGCGCCGCGCTGCCGATGGCCTTCAACCGCCAGCCGCACTACACCCGGGGATTGGTCCTGGTCGGCGACGCCGGCGGCATGATCAACCCGTTCAACGGCGAGGGCATCGCCTACGCCATGGAGACCGGGCGCATCGCCGCCGACACGATCGCCACGGCCCTGTCGGGCCTGACCCCCGCGCAGCGGGAGCGGGCGCTGCGCGCCTACCCCGAGACCCTCAAGGACGTCTACGGCGGCTACTTCACCCTGGGACGGCTGTTCGTCGAGGCCATCGGCAAGCCGGGCGTCATGGGGTTCCTCACGCGGCACGGTCTGCCACATCCCACTCTGATGCGAATCGCTCTCAAGCTCCTTGCTAATCTCACGGACCGGCGGGGCGATGCGACAGACCGGGTCATCAACGCCCTGTCCAAGGTCACGCCGCCGGCATGACCCAGCACCCGGAACGAAGATCGATGATCGCCCTGCCTAGACTCGTCAACCGATCGAAGAAAGCCACAGCGCTCAGAGGGGACGCATAAGCGATGGAACTGTACGTGCCGATCCTGGTGCTCGCGGTTCTCGCGGCGGGCTTCGCCGTCTTCTCCGTGGGAATCGCGCCCTTCACCGGCCCCAAGCGCTGGAACCGCGCCAAGCTCGACGCCTACGAATGCGGCATCGAGCCGACCCCGCAGCCCGTGGGCGGCGGCCGGTTCCCCCTGAAGTACATGATCACGGCGATGCTCTTCATCGTGTTCGACATCGAGATCATCTTCCTTTATCCGTGGGCGGTCGCTTTCGACAAGCTCGGGGTCTTCGGGCTGGTCGAGATGGTGCTGTTCATCGTCACCGTGCTGGTCGCCTACGCCTACGTGTGGCGTCGCCGCGGCCTGGACTGGGACTGAGAGGCAGCGTGCCGGAGGCGCGCGAGAGGAAGCACTGAGATGGGTCTCGAAGAGAAACTGCCCAGCGGGTTCATCCTGTCCACCGTGGAGCAGGCGGCCGGGTGGGCGCGGAAGAACTCCGTGTGGCCGGCCACGTTCGGCCTGGCCTGCTGCGCCATCGAGCTGATGGCCACCGGCGGCCCCAACCACGACCTCGCCCGGTTCGGCATGGAGCGCGCCTCGGCGTCCCCCCGCCAGGCCGACCTGATGATCGTGGCCGGGCGCCTGTCGCAGAAGATGGCGCCGGTGCTGCGCCAGATCTACGACCAGATGGCCGAGCCCAAGTGGGTCATCGCCATGGGCGTGTGCGCGTCCAGCGGCGGCATGTTCAACAACTACGCGATCGTGCAGGGCGTCGACCACGTCGTGCCGGTGGACATCTACCTGCCCGGCTGCCCGCCGCGCCCCGAGATGCTCATCGACGCGATCGTCAAGCTGCACGACAAGATCCAGAACATGAAGTTCGGCGCCCACCGCGCCAAGCAGATCGACGAGCTGGAACTGCGGGCTCTGCGGTCGCTTCCGCTCATCGATCAGGGGACCTCGAAATGAGCACTGACAACCTTCCCGGAGTGCCCGAGGAGCCGATCGCCCGCCGGGGCATGTTCGGCGCCTCCGACTCCGGTGACACCTCCGGATACGGCCGCCTGGTCGTGCGCCGGGCCCCGCAGCTGTCGAGCGCCCGGCCCTACGGCGGCTACTTCGACGACGTGGCCGACGCGCTCGAGAGCGCGGCGGGGGACGCCTTCGAGGGCATGGTCGAGCGCGTGGTCGTCGACCGCGGCGAGCTGACGGTCCACGTCGCGCGCAAGCGGCTGGTGGAGGTCATGCGCCACCTGCGCGACGATCTGGCGCTGCGCTTCGAGCTCTCCCTCGGCGTCTCGGGCGTGCACTATCCCGACGAGACCGGCGCCGAACTGCACGCGGTGTATCACCTGTGCTCGATCACCCACAACCGGCGCATTCGGGTCGAAGCCTCTTGCCCCGACGCAGATCCGCATATTCCGTCCACGGTGTCGCTGTACCCGACGCACGACTGGCACGAACGCGAGACCTACGACTTCTTCGGCATCGTCTTCGACGGCCACCCGGCCCTCACCCGCATCGAGATGCCCGACGACTGGGACGGCCACCCGCAGCGCAAGGACTACCCGCTCGGCGGCATCCCGGTCCAGTACCGCGGCGCCACCATCCCCTCGCCGGACAACAGGAGGTCGTACGCATGACCGCCATCCACGACGGTGAGACCGCCCGGGACGAGCAGGACGTCGCCGAGGGCCGGGTCTACAACGTCAACGGGCAGGACTGGGACCAGGTCGTCGACGCGGTCGCCGAGTCGTCCGAAGAGCGCCTGGTCATCAACATGGGCCCCCAGCACCCCTCGACCCACGGCGTGCTGCGCCTGGTGCTGACCCTCGACGGCGAGACCGTCACCGAGGCCCGCACGGTGATCGGCTACCTGCACACCGGCATCGAGAAGAACATGGAGTTCCGGACGTGGACCCAGGGGGTCACGTTCGTCACCCGCATGGACTACCTCTCGCCGATCTTCAACGAGACGGCGTACTGCCTGGCGGTCGAGAAGCTCCTCGGCATCTCCGAGCGCGTGCCGCTGCGCGCGCAGACCATCCGGGTCATGATGATGGAGCTCAACCGCATCTCCTCCCACCTGGTGGCCATCGCGACCTTCGGCCTGGAGCTCGGCGCGACCACGCCGATGCTGTTCGGCTTCCGTGAGCGCGAGATGGTGCTCGACCTGTTCGAGTACATCACCGGCCTGCGCATGAACATGGCCTACGTGCGGCCGGGCGGCGTCTCGGTCGACCTGCCCGCCGGCGCCGTCGACAAGATCGGCGAGTTCCTCAAGGTCATGCCGGGCCGCATCAAGGAGATGCGCAAGCTGCTGGACGCCAACCCGGCCTACACCCGGCGCACCAAGGACGTCGCCTACCTCGACCTCACCGGCTGCATGGCCCTGGGCATCACCGGGCCCATGCTCCGGGCGGCGGGCCTGCCGTGGGACCTCCGCAAGTCGCAGCCCTACTGCGGCTACGAGACCTACGACTTCGAGGTCCCCACCGAGACCACCTGCGACGTCTACGGCCGCTACCTGGTGCGCGTGGCCGAGATGGAGGAGTCCCTCAAGATCATCGGTCAGTGCCTCGACCGGCTGTCCGGCTCGGAGCTCAAGGGCAAGCCCGTCATGATCGAGGACAAGAAGATCGGCTGGCCGTCGCAGCTCGCGCTCGGCCCCGACGGCCTCGGCAACTCGCCCGACCACATCGCCCACATCATGAGCAGCTCCATGGAGGCGCTCATCCACCACTTCAAGCTGGTGACCGAGGGCTTCCGGGTCCCGGCGGGACAGGCGTACGTGCCGGTGGAGTCGCCGCGCGGCGAGCTCGGCGCCCACGTCGTGAGCGACGGGGGCACCCGCCCCTATCGCGTACACTTCCGCGACCCTTCGTTCACGAACCTGCAGGCCGTGCCCGCGACCTGCGAGGGCGGCATGGTCGCCGACGTCATCGCCGCGGTCGCCTCGATCGACCCGGTCATGGGAGGTGTGGACCGGTGACGACTTATTCGCCGGAAGTCCGCGAGCGTCTCGAACGCGATGCGAAAGAGATCATCGGGCGCTACCCGAAGACCCGCTCGGCGCTGCTGCCGCTGCTGCACCTGGTGCAGGCGGAGGACGGCTACGTCTCCGACGCCGGTCAGGAGTTCTGCGCCGAGATGCTCGGCCTGAGCAAGGCCGAGGTCGTGGGCGTCTCGACGTTCTACACGATGTACAAGCGCAAGCCCGCCGGCGAGTACCACGTGGGCGTCTGCATCAACGCGCTGTGCGCGATCATGGGCGGCGACCAGATCTGGGACGAGCTCAGCGAGCACGTCGGCGTCGGCAACGGCGACACCACCGCCGACGGCAAGGTCTCCCTCGAGCGCATCGAGTGCAACGCGGCCTGCGACTTCGCGCCGGTCATGATGGTCAACTGGGAGTTCTTCGACAACCAGACCCCCGAGACCGCCAAGCGGCTGGTCGACGACCTGCGCGCCGGCAAGGAGGTCACGCCGACCCGCGGCCCGGGCCGCCTGTGCTCGTTCAAGGACGCCTCGCGCGTGCTCGCGGGCCTGCCCGACGGCCAGGCCGGCGACGGCCCCTCGGCCGCCGGCCCCTCGCTCGAGGGCTTGAAGATCGCCAAGGCGAACGGCTGGACGGCACCGAAGGGGGCCTCGGAATGACCACTCTGACTCCGGTCCTCACCGCGAACTGGGATCGGGCGGACTCCTTCACCCTCCAGGGCTACGGCGAGTACTCCGCGGCCAAGAAGGCGCTGGGCATGGAGCCCGACGCCATCATCAAGGCGGTCAAGGACTCCGGCCTGCGCGGCCGGGGCGGCGCCGGCTTCCCGACCGGCATGAAGTGGGGCTTCATCCCGCAGGGCGACGGCAAGGCGCACTACCTGGTGGTCAACGCCGACGAGTCCGAGCCGGGCACCTGCAAGGACATCCCGCTCATGATGGCCAACCCCCACTCGCTGGTCGAGGGCGTCATCATCACCGCCTACGCCATCCGCGCCAACCAGGCCTTCATCTACGTGCGCGGCGAGGTGCTGCACGTCATCCGCCGCGTGCAGGCGGCCGTGCGCGAGGCGTACGAGAAGGGCTACCTCGGCACCGACATCTTCGGCTCCGGCTACGACCTGGAGCTCGTCGTGCACAGCGGAGCGGGCGCCTACATCTGCGGCGAGGAGACCGCCCTGCTCGACTCGCTGGAAGGTTACAGAGGCCAACCCCGTCTCAAGCCCCCCTTCCCCGCGGTCGCGGGTCTTTACGCGTGTCCCACCGTCATCAACAACGTCGAGTCGGTCGCCAGCGTTCCCAGCATCGTCGCCAACGGCGCCGACTGGTTCGCCTCGATGGGCACCGAGAAGTCCAAGGGCTTCGGCATCTTCTCCCTGAGCGGCCACGTCACCCGCCCCGGCCAGTACGAGGCGCCGCTGGGCATCACCCTGCGCGAGCTGCTGGACATGGCGGGCGGCGTCCGGGAGGGCCACCGGCTGAAGTTCTGGACGCCGGGCGGGTCCTCCACGCCGATCTTCACCGACGAGCACCTGGACGTGCCTCTCGACTTCGAGTCGGTCGGCGCCAAGGGGTCCATGCTCGGCACCCGAGCGCTGCAGATCTTCGACGAGACCACCTGCGTGGTCCGCGCCGTGCTGCGCTGGACCGAGTTCTACGCGCACGAGTCCTGCGGCAAGTGCACCCCCTGCCGCGAGGGCACCTACTGGCTCAAGCAGGTGCTCAGGCGGCTGGAGAAGGGCCAGGGCTCCGAAGAGGACCTCGGCACGATCACCGACATCGCCGACAACATCCTCGGCCGATCGTTCTGCGCTCTCGGCGACGGCGCGACCAGCCCGATCCACTCGTCGGTCAAGCACTTCCGCGACGAATACCTCAAGCACTTCGAGATCGGCGGATGCCCGTTCGACCGGGCGGCGTCCACCGTGTGGGGGGCCTCCGCATGACCGTTCAGACATCCTCGGCAGGGCCGGTCGAGCAGCCGGTGGACATGCTGACCCTCACCATCGACGGCTTCCAGGTCACCGTCCCGAAGGGCACGCTGATCATCCGGGCGGCCGAGCTGCTGGGCATCCAGATCCCGCGGTTCTGCGACCACCCGCTGCTGGAGCCGGCGGCCAACTGCCGCCAGTGCCTGGTGGACATCACCGACGCCGGCAACGGCCGCGGCTTCCCCAAGCCGCAGCCGTCCTGCGCCATCGAGGTCGCCCAGGGCATGGTCGTGCAGACGCAGCTCACCTCGCCGGTCGCCGAGAAGGCCCAGCGCGGGGTCATGGAGCTGCTGCTCATGAACCACCCGCTCGACTGCCCGGTCTGCGACAAGGGCGGCGAGTGCCCCCTGCAGAACCAGGCCATGTCGAACGGCCAGGGCGAGTCCCGGTTCCACGAGAGCAAGCGCACCTTCGAGAAGCCCATCCCGCTGTCCACCGAGGTGCTGCTCGACCGCGAGCGCTGCGTCCAGTGCGCCCGCTGCATCCGCTTCTCCGATGAGATCGCCGGCGACCCGCTGATCGACTTCTTCGAGCGCGGCGCCGCCGAGCAGGTCGGCGTCGCCAACGGCGAGCCGTTCGAGTCGTACTTCTCCGGCAACACCATCCAGATCTGCCCGGTGGGCGCGCTCACCGGCGCCGCCTACCGCTTCCGCGCCCGGCCGTTCGACCTGGTGTCGACCCCGAGCGCCTGCGAGCACTGCGCGAGCGGCTGCGAGCTGCGC
This sequence comes from Sphaerisporangium rhizosphaerae, assembly GCF_042665155.1. Lineage (NCBI taxonomy): Bacteria > Bacillati > Actinomycetota > Actinomycetes > Streptosporangiales > Streptosporangiaceae > Sphaerisporangium > Sphaerisporangium rhizosphaerae. The sequence goes on from NZ_JBHTCG010000024.1 coordinate 122,032, forward strand.
ACCGACCACCGCCGCGGCCGGGTCACCCGCCGCCTCGCCGTGGACGACCCGCAGGTCAACGAGGAGTGGAACTGCGACAAGGGCCGGTGGGCCTTCTCCTACACCACCGAGCCCGACCGCCTGCAGACGCCGCTGGTCCGCGACGCCGAGGGCTACCTGCGCCCCGCCTCCTGGCCCGAGGCCCTGACCGCCGCCGCCGAGGGCCTGTCCCGGGCGCGCGGCAAGGCCGGCGTGCTGGTCGGCGGCCGGGTGACCGTCGAGGACGCCTACGCCTACGCCAAGTTCGCGCGCGTCGCGCTCGGCACCAACGACGTCGACTTCCGCGCCCGCCCCCTGTCGGAGGAGGAGTCGGCGTTCCTGGCCCACGCGGTGGCGGGCAAGGGCATCGAGGTCTCCTACGCCGACCTGGAGAAGGCCCCGGCCGTCCTGCTCGTCGGGTTCGAGCCCGAGGAGGAGTCGCCGATGGTCTTCCTGCGCCTGCGCAAGGCGTGGCGCAAGCGCGGCGTGAAGGTCTTCTCCGTGGCCCCGTTCGCCACCCCCGGCCTGGCCAAGATGGGCGGCACGCTGGTGCGCACGACGCCCGGCGCCGAGGCCGAGGCCCTGGGCGAGCTGATCTCCGGCGCCTCCGCCGCCGCCGAGGCGCTCAAGCAGCCCGGCACGGTCATCATGGTCGGCGAGCGGATCGCCACCTCCCGCGGCGCCCTGTCCGCCGTCCTGCGGCTGAGCGCCACCTCCGGCGCCCGGCTCGCCTGGGTGCCCCGCCGGGCCGGTGAGCGCGGCGCCGTCGAGGCCGGCGCGATGCCGAACCTGCTGCCGATCGGCCGCCCGGTCTCCGACGAGGCCGCCCGCGCCGAGATCGCCCGCGCCTGGAACGTCGCCGGCCTGCCCGACGCCCCCGGGCGCGACACCGGCGCCATCCTCGCCGCCGCGCTCACCGGCGAGCTGGACGCGCTGGTCGTCGGCGGCGTGGACCCCTACGACCTGGCCGACCCCGAGGCGACGCTCGCCGCCCTGGAGAACACCCCGTTCGTGGTCTCGCTGGAGATGCGCGCCAGCGCCGTCACCGACCGCGCCGACGTCGTGCTGCCCATCGCGGCCGTCACCGAGAAGAGCGGCACGTTCGTCGACTGGGAGGGCCGCGGCCGCTCCTTCGAGCGGGCCATCGAGGTGCCGGGCGTGATGAGCGACCTGCGCGCCATCGCCGCCCTCGGCGACCACATGGACGTCCACCTGGGACTGCCCGACGCCGCCGCCGCCCGCCGCGAGCTCGCGGCCATCGGCGCCTGGCGCGGCGTCCGCGTGGGCGCCCCCGGCGTCAGCGGCGGCGCCCACGCCGAGCCGGCCGCGGGCGAGGCCGTCCTGGCCACCTGGCACCTGCTGCTGGACTCCGGCCGCCTGCAGGACGGCGAGCCCTACCTGGCCGGAACGGGCCGGGCCGTCGAGGCGCTGATGTCGGAGACCACGGCCGCCGAGATCGGCGCGCTGGACAGCGGTAAGGTCACGATCACCACGGAGGGCGGCGCCGTCACGCTGCCCGCGCGGGTGGCCGACCTGCCCGACCGCGTCGTGTGGGTGCCGGCCAACTCGGCCGGCTGCTCGGTCACCCGGGACCTGCGCGCCGTGGCCGGTGACGTCGTCAAGATCGGGAGTGGCTCATGAGCGGCGCAGCCTGCGCTGTGAGCGAAGTGGCCGGCGGAACGCGCGCCGCCCGCGCAGCGAACGAGGAGTTGGTGAGCGACCAATGACAGGGCCTCTGCTCGTCGCCGATCCGGCCGGGCCCACCCTGGCCGACTTCGGCAAGGATCCCTTGTGGATCTCCATCATCAAGGCCGTCTTCATCTTCGTGTTCCTGATGCTGGGCGTGCTGTTCGGCGTGTGGACCGAGCGCAAGCTCATCTCGCGCATGCAGCACCGCTACGGCCCGAACCGCGCGGGCAAGTTCGGCCTGCTGCAGTCGGTGGCGGACGGCATCAAGATGGGACTCAAGGAGGACATCCTCCCGAGGACCGTCGACAAGCTCGTCTACATCCTCGCCCCGATCATCATCGCGGTGCCGGCCTTCCTGTCGTACTCCATCATCCCGTTCGGGCCGGTGGTGTCGATGTTCGGCGTGCGCACCCCGCTCCAGCTCACCGACCTGCCGGTCGCCGTGCTGCTGGTGCTGGCGATGGCCTCCATCGGCGTCTACGGCATCGTGCTCGCCGGCTGGGGCTCGCGCTCGCCGTACGCGGTGCTGGGCGGCCTGCGCTCGACGGCCCAGGTCATCTCCTACGAGATCGCGATGGGGCTGTCGTTCGTGGCGGTGTTCCTGTTCGCCGGCACGCTGTCCACCTCCGAGATCGTCGGCAAGCAGGCCTCCGGCGGCTCCTGGCACGCCTTCGGGCTCGACATCCCGCTGCCGTCCTGGTACGCCATCCTGCTGATCCCGTCGTTCCTGATCTACGTGATCACGATGCTCGGCGAGACCAACCGCGTGCCGTTCGACCTCCCCGAGGGCGAGGGAGAGCTGGTCGGCGGCTTCCACACCGAGTACTCCTCGTCGCTGAAGTTCGCGATGTTCATGCTCGCCGAGTACGCCAACGTGTTCACCGTGTCGGGCCTGTGCATCACGCTGTTCCTCGGCGGGTGGCGAGCCCCGTGGCCCATCTCGCTGTGGGACGGCGCGAACGTCGGCTGGTGGCCGATGCTGTGGTTCTTCGTCAAGCTCGTGCTGGTGTTCGCGTTCTTCATCTGGGTGCGCGCCTCGCTGCCGCGCATCCGCTACGACCAGCTCATGCACTTCGGCTGGAAGGTCCTGATCCCGCTGAACCTGGCGTGGATCCTGCTGGTGGCCACCGTCCGCGCCCTGCGCGTCGCCGAGGGCCAGCGCAACCTGGTGCTCGTCGTCGTCGCGGTCGTCGTCGTCGGATGCCTGGCCATCTATTTCCGGTTCGACACGGTCAATCAGCGTCGCAGGGAGGCCAAGGCGGCGGAGGTGGAGGCCGAGTTCGAGCAGCTGCGCGCCGAGCCCACCGCCGGCGGGTTCCCGGTGCCGGCCCTCGACCTGCCGCACTACCACGGCGTCAACGGACGCAAGGAGGTCCCCAGTGGGACTAACTGATTTCCTGAACCCCGTGAAGGGGTTCGGCGTCACCTTCCACCACATGTTCAAGAAGCCGGTGACGGTGAACTACCCCGAGGAGAAGAAGCCCACCGCTCCTCGGTTCCACGGCCGTCACCAGCTGAACCGCTGGCCGGACGGGCTGGAGAAGTGCGTCGGGTGCGAGCTGTGCGCCTGGGCCTGTCCCGCCGACGCCATCTTCGTGGAGGGCGCCGACAACACCGACGCGGAGCGTTTCTCGCCGGGCGAGCGGTACGGCAGGACGTACCAGATCAACTATCTGCGGTGCATCCTGTGCGGCCTGTGCATCGAGGCGTGCCCGACACGGGCGCTCACGATGACCAACGAGTACGAGCTCGCGGACTCAAGCCGTGAGAGCCTCATCTACACCAAGGAGATGCTGCTCGCGCCGCTGGGTCCCGGCATGGAGGCGCCCCCGCACCCCATGCGCCTCGGCGACACCGAAGAGGACTACTACCGGTTGGGCCGTAGCAATGGGTGAAACGATCACGTTCTGGGTGCTGGCGGTCGTCTCGGTGGCCGCGGCGTTCGGGCTCGTCTTCAGCCGCAAGGCGGTGTACTCCGCGCTCATGCTGGGCGTGGTCATGCTCTCGCTGGCGGTGCTGTACGCCGTGCAGGACGCCCCGTTCCTCGCCGTGGTGCAGATCATCGTCTACACCGGCGCGGTCATGATGCTGTTCCTGTTCGTGCTGATGCTGGTCGGCGTCGACTCCTCCGACTCGCTGGTCGAGACGATCAAGGGGCAGCGCTTCTGGGCGGTCATCGCCGGGCTCGGCTTCGCCGTGCTGCTGGCGGCCGGCATCGGCAACGCCGTGATCGGCGCGCCGACCGGGCTGAGCGCGGCGGTCAGCGCCGACGGCGGCAACGTCCCGACGCTCGCCGGCCTCATCTTCACCCGGTACGTCTTCGCCTTCGAGGTCACCTCCGCGCTGCTCATCACCGCCGCGCTCGGCGCGATGGTGCTGGCGCACCGCGAGCGCAGCGAGCCCAAGCCGACGCAGAAGGACCTGGCGCGCGCCCGCTTCCTCGGCGACCACCCGGCCCCGCTGCCCGGCCCGGGCACCTACGCCCGGCACAACGCGATCGACATGCCCGCCCTGCTGCCCGACGGTACGGTCTCGGAGCTGTCGGTCAACCGGGTCATCGCCCGGCACGACGTCGAGGACGGCCGCCTCCCCGACAACCCGAGACTGGCGGAGGCCATCAGGAGGGTCGCCGAGAGCGGCGCCCGCACCGAGCGGCCCAAGGTCGTCCAGGCGGTCGCCGAGGCGCCCGAGGCGCCGGTCGACGAGCAGGACAAGCCCAAGGCCGCCCAGACGGCCGGCCCGGCCGCCGACCGCCCCGTCGAGGAGGAAGGCAAGTGACCACCCACTACCTGGTGCTGTCCGCGCTGCTGTTCGCCATCGGCGCCGTCGGCGTGCTGGTACGCCGCAACGCCATCGTCGTGTTCATGTGCGTGGAGCTGATGCTCAACGCGTGCAACCTGGCTTTCGTCACCTTCGCCCGGCAGCACGGCAACCTGGAAGGCCAGATCATCGCGTTCTTCGTGATGATCGTGGCCGCCGCCGAGGTCGTCGTCGGTCTCGCGATCATCGTGACGATCTTCCGAACCCGCAGGTCCGCGTCGGTGGACGACGCCAACCTGCTGAAGTACTAAGAGGACGCCGTGGAAACCGCTGCTGAGATCGTCCAGCACTCCGGTGGAGTGATCGGCCTGTCCTGGCTGACGATCGCCCTGCCCCTGCTGGGCGCGGCGATCCTGCTGCTGGGCGGCCGCCGCACCGACCGCTGGGGCCACCTGCTGGGCGTCGTCATGTCGCTGGCGTCGTTCGTGGTGGCCGTGCTCGTCTTCTTCGAACTGCTCGGCTTCGGGGCCGACCAGCGCCGCCGCGTGGTGGAGCTGTACGACTTCCTGCCGGGCGGCTCCATCGACGTCAAGATGGGCCTGCTGCTGGACCCGCTGTCGATCTCGTTCGCCCTGCTGATCACCGGTGTCGGGTCGCTGATCCACATCTACTCGATCGGCTACATGGCGCACGACCCGAACCGGCGGCGGTTCTTCGCCTACCTGAACCTCTTCGTCGCCGCGATGCTGCTGCTGGTGCTGGCCGACAACTACCTCGGCCTGTACGTCGGCTGGGAGGGCGTGGGCCTGGCGTCCTACCTGCTCATCGGCTTCTGGCAGCACAAGCCCTCGGCGGCGGCCGCGGCGAAGAAGGCCTTCATCGTCAACCGCGTCGGTGACATGGGCCTCGCGCTCGGCGTCTTCGTCATCTTCACGACGTTCGGCACCGTGGCCTTCGGCCCGGTCCTGTCCCACGTGCCGCAGGCGTCGCAGGGCACGCTGACCCTCATCGGGCTCGCGCTGCTGCTCGGCGCGTGCGGCAAGTCGGCCCAGCTCCCGCTGCAGTCCTGGCTCCTCGACGCGATGGAGGGCCCGACCCCGGTCTCGGCCCTCATCCACGCGGCCACCATGGTCACCGCCGGCGTCTACCTGGTGGTGCGCTCCGGCCCGATCTACGTGGGGGCTCCGACCGCGGCGCTCGTCGTGACCATCGTCGGCGTCGCCACGCTGCTCGCCGGTGCGATCATCGGTACCGCCAAGGACGACATCAAGAAGGCCCTGGCCGGATCGACGATGTCGCAGATCGGCTACATGATGCTCGCCGCCGGGCTCGGCCCGGTCGGGTACGCCTTCGCCATCGCCCACCTGATCGCCCACGGCTTCTTCAAGGCCTCGATGTTCCTCGGCGCCGGCTCGGTCATGCACGCCATGAACGACGAGGTCGACATGCGCAAGTACGGGGGCCTGGCCGGAAAGATGCGCATCACCTGGGCCACCTTCGGGCTCGGCTACCTGGCGATCATCGGCTTCCCGCTGCTGTCCGGCTACTGGACCAAGGACGGCATCATCGAGACCGCGATGGAGCACAACCCGATCCTCGGCTGGCTCGCCGTGATCGGCGCGGGCATCACCGGCTTCTACATGTCGCGCCTGTTCTTCATGACCTTCCACGGCAAGCCCCGCTGGGAGTCCGGCGCCCACCCGCACGAGTCCCCGGCCGTCATGACCTGGCCGCTGATCCTGCTGTCGATCGGCTCGGTGTTCGGCGGCGCGTTCCTCATCGCGGGCAACCGGTTCATGGAGTTCCTGGCCCCGGCCGTCGGCCGTCCCGAGGAACTGCCGAGCTTCCACCCGTTCAGCGTCACCGGCCTGGTGACCCTCGCGGTGGTCGCGGTCGGCGTCGCCTACGCCTGGATGCGCTACGGCAGGGCCGAGGTCCCGGCCGTCGCCCCGCGCGGGTCGATCCTCACCGTCTTCGCCCGCCGTGATCTGTACGGCGACGCGATCAACGAGGCGCTGTTCATGCGCCCCGGCCAGTGGCTGACCCGGCTCGCGGTGTTCTTCGACAACCGCGGCGTCGACGGGCTGGTCAACGGGCTGGCGGCGCTCATCGGCGGCACCTCCGGGCGCCTGCGCCGCGTCCAGACCGGCTTCGTCCGGTCGTACGCCTTGTCGATATTCTTCGGTGCCGCCCTCCTGGTCGGCGCATGGTTCGTCGTAGGGAACCTGTGATGCCCTGGCTCTCAATCCTGATGGGCGTGCCCGTGGTGGGCGCGCTGGCGGTGGCGGCGGTGCCCAAGGGCAACGACAAGCTCGCCAAGCAGCTCACGCTCGCGGTCTCGCTCGTCGTGCTGGTGCTCACGCTCGCCATGGCGGCCCAGTTCAAGCCGTCGGGGGCCCGCGACCAGTTCAGCGAGGTTTACTCCTGGATCCCGTCGTTCGGCGTCCACTATGCCGTCGCGGTCGACGGCATCGCGCTGGTGCTCATCGCGCTCGCGGTGGTGCTGGTGCCGATCGTGGTGCTGGCCTCCTGGCACGACGCCGAGCGGCCCGACGCCAAGCGGTCGGTCAAGACCTACTTTGCGCTCATCCTGGTGCTCGAGGCGATGATGATCGGCGTCTTCGCGGCGACCGACGTCTTCCTGTTCTACGTGTTCTTCGAGGCCATGCTGATCCCGATGTACTTCATGATCGGGTCCTACGGCGGGGCGCAGCGGTCCTACGCGGCCGTGAAGTTCCTGCTGTACTCGCTGTTCGGCGGCCTGCTCATGCTGGTGGCCGTGATCGCGCTGTACTCCATCGCGGCCAAGGGCACCTTCCTGCAGCCCGAGCTCATCGGCGTCATCAAGGACCCGACGACGCAGAAGTGGCTGTTCCTCGGCTTCTTCATCGCCTTCGCCGTCAAGGCGCCGCTGTGGCCCTTCCACACCTGGCTGCCCGACGCCGCCGCCCAGGCGCCCGCCGGCGCGGCCGTCCTGCTCGTCGGCGTGCTGGACAAGGTCGGCACCTACGGCATGCTCCGCTTCTGCCTGGAGCTGTTCCCCGACGCCGCCAAGTTCTTCACGCCGCTGGTGATCGCGCTCAGCGTCATCGGCATCGTGTACGGCGCCATCGTGGCCATCGGGCAGACCGACATGAAGCGGCTCATCGCCTACACCTCGATCTCGCACTTCGGCTTCATCACCATGGGCGTGTTCGCGATGACCGCCGACGCCGGCTCGGGCGCCACGCTCTACATGGTCAACCACGGGTTCTCCACCGGCGCGCTGTTCCTGCTCGCGGGCTTCCTGATCAACCGCAGAGGGTCGCAGTACATCGCCGACTACGGAGGCGTGCAGAAGGTCGCCCCCGTGCTGGCGGGCACCTTCCTGGTCGCCGGCCTGTCGTCACTGTCGCTGCCTGGCCTGTCGACCTTCGTCAGCGAGTTCCTCGTCCTGATCGGCACCTATGAGCGCTTCATCGTGCCGAGCATCATCGCGCTGATCGGCATGGTCCTGGCGGCCATCTACATCCTGTGGATGTACCAGCGCATGATGACCGGGCCGACCGCCGAGTCGGTCAAGGCGCTCCCCGACCTGAACCTCCGCGAGAAGGTCGTCGTGGTCCCGCTCCTCGCGCTGCTCATCGGCTTCGGGTTCTTCCCCGGGCCGCTGCTCAACGTGATCAACCCGGCGGTCCACCAGACCCTCACCAGCGTGCAGGCGCCGCAGTTCACCCCCGCCATACCCGCGACCGCTGAGAAGAAGGGGGCAGGCCAGTGAGTTCGCTCGCCGCCGCCGCGATTGAGGCGCCGAAGATCGAATACGGTGAGCTCGCGCCGATGCTCATCGTCTTCGGCGCGGCGATGATCGGTGTCCTGGTCGAGGCGTTCACGCCCCGCTACCTGCGCAAGTCGATCCAGATGCCGATCACCGTCCTGTCCATGGCGGGCGCGTTCGCGCTGACCGTCTGGCAGGCGGTCAAAGGCGTGCGCAACGCCGCCGCCATGGGCGCCATCGCCGTGGACGGGCCGTCCCTGTTCATCTGGGGCGCCATCCTGCTGCTCGCCATCGTCAGCGTCCTGCTGATCAACGACGACGACAACTTCGTCGCCCAGGCCGCGGCCGTGCCCGGCAGCGCCGAGGAGGACCGCGCGATCTCCGAGGGCGGCGCCCACACCGAGATCTACCCGCTGGTGCTCTTCGCCGTCGGCGGCATGATGCTCTTCCCCGCCTCGAACGACCTGCTGATCATGTTCGTGGCCCTTGAGGTCATGTCCCTGCCGCTGTACCTGCTGTGCGGCCTGGCGCGCCGCCGCCGCCTGCTCTCGCAGGAGGCGGCCATGAAGTACTTCCTGCTCGGCGCCTTCTCCTCGGCGTTCTTCCTGTACGGCACCGCGCTGCTGTACGGGTTCGCCGGGTCGGTGGACCTCAAGGCCATCTCCGACGCCCTCGCCACCGTCGGCGGCCAGGACAGCCTGCTGTACATGGGCGCCGCGACGCTCGGCGTCGGCCTGCTGTTCAAGATCGGCGCCGCGCCGTTCCAGGCGTGGAAGCCGGACGTGTACCAGGGCGCGCCCACGCCGATCACCGCGCTGATGGCATCCGGCACGCTCATCGCCGCGTTCGGCGCGCTGCTGCGGGTGTTCTGGGTCGCGCTGGGCAATCTCGACACCGAGTGGACCCCGGTGCTGTGGGTCATCGCCATCCTGACGATGGTCGTCGGCGCCGTGCTCGCCATCACCCAGACCGACATCAAGCGGATGCTGGCCTACTCGTCGATCGCGCACACCGGCTTCCTGCTCACCGCGGTCGTCGCCACCGGCAAGTCGGCGCAGAACGCCAGCGCCCTGTCGGGGATCCTGTTCTACCTCGTCGCCTACGGCTTCGCCACGGTCGGCGCGTTCGCCGTCGTCACCATGGTGCGCGACCCCGGCGGCGAGGCGGGGCACCTGTCCCGCTGGGCCGGCCTCGGCAAGCGCTCCCCGCTGCTCGCCGGCATCTTCGCGCTCTTCCTGCTGGCCTTCGCCGGCATCCCGCTCACCTCCGGGTTCTTCGGGAAGTACGCCGTGTTCGCCGCCGCTGTCTCGGGCGGAGCAGTTCAGCTCGTCATCGTGGGTGTCGTGACCTCGGCCATGGCCGCGTTCTTCTACGTCCGCGTGATCGTCCTGATGTTCTTCAGCGACCCCTCGCCCGAGGGCCCGACCATCGCGGTGCCGAGCATGGGGACCGCGGCTGTGGTCACGCTCTCGGCGGCGGCTACCGTAGTGCTCGGGGTCTTCCCGCAGCCGGTGCTCGACCTCGCGCACTCGGCCGCGCAGTCGCTGTTCGTTCGTTAGGAGTAATGCTTGATGGCCGCGCCGCCCGTAGTCGACCTGCCATTCATCGACGAGGGGCTGGCAGCGGATGTCGCCAGCGGCCTCGACGCCGTGGAGAAGATGCTCCGCACGTCCGCCGACAGTGAGGACGCCTTCGTCGCGGAGGCGTCCAAGCACCTCATCGAGGCGGGCGGCAAGCGCTTCCGGGCGATGCTCGTGCTGCTCGCGTCGCACTTCGGTGACTTCAGAGCCCCCGGTGTGATTCCGGGGGCCGTGGTCATCGAGCTGACCCACCTGGCGACGCTCTACCACGACGACGTCATGGACGAGGCCAGGGTCCGGCGCGGCTCGGCGTCCGCCAACGCCCTGTGGGACAACAAGGTCGCCATCCTCACCGGCGACTACCTGTTCGCCCAGGCGTCGGAGATCCTCGCCGACCTCGGGCCCGAACTGGTCCGCATCCAGGCTCGCACCTTCTCCCGGCTGGTCCGCGGACAGATCCGCGAGACCATCGGGCCGCGGCCCGGCGTGGACGCCGTCACCCACTACATCGAGGTGCTGGCCGACAAGACCGGCTCGCTCATCGCCACCTCCGGCCGGTTCGGCGCCCTGCTCTCCGGAGCGACCCCCGAGGTCGTCGACCGCCTCACCAGCGCCTGCGAGGCCATCGGCGTCGCCTTCCAACTCCGGGACGACCTGCTCGACGTCGCCTCCACGGCGGGGGAGAGCGGCAAGACCCCCGGCACCGACCTGCGCGAGGGCATCCGCACCCTGCCGGTCCTGTACGTCCTGGCCTCGACCGACTCCGGGGACGCCCGGCTGCGCGAGCTGCTGTCCGGCCCGGTGGCCGAGGACGACGTCGCCGAGGCCGTCGAACTGCTGCGCGCCAACCAGGCCATGGTGCGCGCACGCGCCGAGCTGATGTCCTGGATCGGCCGGGCCCGCGACGACCTGATGACCCTCCCGGACATCCCCGCCCGCGCCGCCCTGCTCTCCCTCTGCGACTACGTCGCCGACCGCTCAGGCTGACCCTTCGCCCGCCTTGGCGGGCGCCGGGGGCTGGAGCGCTCAGGCCGACCTGCTCCTCGGCGGGCGCCGCGGGTTCGACCGCTCGGGCTGAGCCTTCGCTCGCCTTGGCGGGCGCCGGGGGCTGGAGCGCTCAGGCCGACCTGCTCCTCGGCGGGCTCGGGCGCCGCAGGGGTCCGCTAGTGCGGTGGCCACCTACCTTCGTTGGGCGGGGCTTGCTCCGCCCGGTGGGTGCTGGATGTGATCGGCGCCGGGTCGGCGGGTCGTGGTACGGCGATGCCGGCGCCGGCCTGCGGCGCCCGACCTGGCGAACGTTCGTGGACAGTGCACTAGTGTCATGCGCCTGAAATTCGTCACTTAAATTTCTATGATTGCCGTATGTCGTCTTCGGGGCCGTCCGCGGTGGAGATCAAGCTGACCGATGCCGAGCGTGCTCGGTTGGTGGAGTTGTCG